>JANMBW010000091.1:0-1852 GCA_031360565.1 Polaromonas sp. | reverse complement strand
GAGCGACTGTGGGTCAGTCCGCGCTTTCACCGGCTGCATCACAGCATCGGGATCGGCCATGAAACGCCCGTCAAAGTGAAACCAGCGCAGGACGGACAATTTTCCGCCGGGCCGCCCCAAGGAAAATTAACCCCCCCGGGGGGCAGCGCATTACACGAAGTGAAAAGCGTGGGGGCCGTCAGGTTAGGCGGGCATAACTTCGGCGTGTTGCTGCCCTGGTGGGACGTGTTGTTCGGCACTGCCAATTTCGATCATCGCTATGACCCAACCGGTGTGCGGGATCAGGTCGAACAGCAACGCAACTATGGGCCGGGCTTCTGGTCGCAGCAGTGGCTGGGGCTGCTGCGCCTGGTCGGGAAAGCCTGAGCGCATGGGCTCGCTGCTTGACTCCTTCTGGCGCGCAGCCGCCTACTGCCTGCATCCGCGGGTGATTGTGCTGTCGCTGCTGCCTCTGGTGATCATGTCGGCAATTTCTCTGACATTGGGCTATTTTTACTGGGAAAGCGCGCTCATCGCGGTGCGTAACCATCTGGAAAGCTACGCAGTGGTCGGCACGCTGTTGCGCTGGCTGCAAGCGTTTGGTCTGGGCAGCGTCCAGTCCGTGCTGGCGCCCACCTTGCTGCTGTTTCTGGTTATTCCAGCGATCGTACTGGTGTCTCTGCTCTCGGTCGCCGTGTTCATGACCCCCGCGATGGTCGCCCTGGTGGCCGAGCGGCGCTTTCCACAACTCGAGCGCAAAAAAGGCGGCTCCCTGCTGGCCAGTCTGTTCTGGTCGTTTGGCTCCACCTTGCTGGCACTGGTCGCGATGGTGTTGTCTTTGCCCCTGTGGCTGGTTCCGCCGCTGATTCTGGTGTTGCCGCCGCTGATCTGGGGTTGGCTCACCTACCGCGTGATGTCCTATGACGCGCTGGTGGACCATGCCAGCAGCCAGGAGCGCAAGCAGATATTTGAGACGCATCGGATGCCGCTATTGGGTATTGGAATGCTGAGTGCCTACCTGGGCGCGGCGCCCAGTTTGATCTGGGCATCTGGCGCGCTGTTTGTGGCTCTGGCGCCGATCTTGGTGCCCCTCGCCATCTGGATTTACACTTTGGTTTTTGCTTTTTCATCGCTCTGGTTTGCGCACTACACGCTGGCGGCGCTGGAGCAGCTGCGAAGACAAAAAAACGATTTAGTCAATGATTCACGTGCACCGTATGCTATTGAATCCATAGCAAACCCGGCACTCGATCCTCCTGCGTCGCCATCCCCTGGCTTTCGGGCCTGACCTCAATTCGCTCTAGCATGACCACCCACTTCGGACTCATCATCATTGGTGACGAAATTCTTTCCGGCAAGCGTGCCGACAAACATCTGCCCAAAGCCATCGAGTTGCTGGGTGCACGGGGTTTGCAGCTGGCGTATGCCGACTACGTTGGCGACGACCCGGCCCGCATCACGGCGACGCTGGCAAGGGCCTTTGCCGCAGCGCGTGACGCCGGTGACGTGGTGTTTTCATGCGGCGGCATTGGCGCCACACCGGACGACCACACCCGGCAGTGCGCTGCCGCGGCACTCGGTGTCGAACTGGAACTGCATCCCGAGGCCAGGGAACTTATCACCCAGCGCATGAAGGACCTCGCGCAAGAGCAAGGCACTGTCTTTGACGCCAACCGGCACGACAACATTCACCGCCTCAATATGGGTGTGTTTCCGGTGGGTGCCGAAATCATCCCGAACCCGTACAACAAGATTCCCGGTTTCACCTGCAGAGCCGGGCAGGGCGCGGTGCATTTTGTGCCAGGTTTTCCTGTCATGGCCTGGCCCATGATCGAAGCGGTGCTCGATAGCCGTCACCCGCACTTGCACCAAA
>JANMBW010000052.1:0-2052 GCA_031360565.1 Polaromonas sp. | reverse complement strand
CGACATCCTGATCAACAACGTGGGGCGCTCCGAGCCGGGCGACCCGGTCGCCATGGAGGAAGCCGTTTGGGATGAGCAGATGAACGTGAACGTCAAAAGCGCATTTCTTACCTGCAAGCACGTGCTGCCCATCATGGAGCGCCAGGGCGGCGGTTCTGTCGTCAACATCTCTTCTATCGCCGGGCTTCGGTATGTGGGCAAACCGCAGGTGGCCTATGCGGCGGGCAAGGCTGCCCTGATGCAGATGACGCAGACCACGGCGGTGATCTATGCGTCAAAAGGGATACGACTTAACAGCGTGGTTCCCGGCCTGGTGTTTACGCCCCTGGTCAAACGTCTTGCCGATAAATACGCCAAGGGGGACTTTGAGGGCTTCGTCGCACAACGGCACCAGGCAGTTCCCATGGGCCGCATGGGCGACGCCTGGGACGTGGCACATGCCGTACTCTTCCTGGCCAGTGATGAAAGCCGATACATCACGGCACAACAGATTGTGGTCGATGGCGGCATCACAGCGGCCACTCGTTAAAACTTGCCGCATTCAATTTCAAACAGTTCATACGACCATGACACCCACCAAGCGCAGATTGGAAGGCAAGGTCGCCATCGTCACAGGCGCTGGCTGCGTCGGACCCGGCTGGGGCAATGGTCGTGCGATAGCGGTGCGATTTGCCGAGGAAGGCGCACGCGTCTTTGCCGTCGATAAAGACCTGCGTTCTATGGACGAAACGCTGAACTTGGTCCGGGAGGCTGGCGGCGAGGCCATGCCCTACGCCTGCGACGTGACGGATTCCGCAGCCATCGCGGCACTGGTGGCCGAATGTCGGGCAAGCTATGGAGGCGTGGACATTCTCGTCAACAACGTCGGCGGTCCGACTCCCGGCGGCCCGGTTAAGCTGAGCGAGCAAGCCTGGGACGCGCAAATTGCCCTGAACCTCACCAGCGTTTTTCTCATGTGCAAGCACGTCATGCCCGTGATGGAAGAAAAAGGCGCTGGCTCCATTGTCAATATTGCCTCCACCTCTGGCATTCGCTGGACCGGTTCCGCTGCGGTGGGCTATGCCGTGGCGAAGGCTGGTGTGATCCAATTCGGCCGCGTCGTTGGCGTGGAGTACGCCAGCAAGGGCATCCGCATTAACTCGGTGCTGCCTGGGCAACTGCATACGCCTCTGGTTGACCAGGTATTGGCCCATGACCAAAGCGGTGGTGACATCGACATGCTGCTCAAGCGTCGTCAAGCGCGTATTCCAATGCCCTTCATGGGCGATGGCCGGGACACGGCCAATGCCGCGCTGTTCCTGGCATCGGATGAAGCGCGTTTTGTTACCGGGGCCGAAATCCTTGTCGATGGCGGCATGAGCGCCCGTTGCGATTGAACATTAACGAGATGAACAGCCTGTGGCACGAGCCCCCAGCGCCAATTAAGGAGACCTTATGCGACTCAATCGTCTTTTATCGCTTTTTGCATCGATAGCGCTGGGTGCCGCCGCCCTTATCGTGCAGCCAAGCCAAGCGCAGTCATCTGAGCCTTTCCCGAACAAACCCATCCAGCTGGTGATTCCGTTTGCCCCTGGCGACACCGACAACATGTTGCGGCCGTTTACGGACAAGATGGGTGAGTTTCTCGGCCAGCCGGTCGTGCTGAACTTCAAACCAGGCGCTGGTGGCGGGGTCGGCGCAGGGCAGGTGGCTACCAGCAAGGCAGACGGCTACACCTTGGTGGGAAGCTCACCGGGGTCGATTGTGGTCGTGCCGCTGGCCAACAAGGACATCAAGTATTCACCGGAATCGTTTACACCCGTTGCTGCCTTGTCGGAAGGCGGCTTTATGCTGGTAGTGGCGCAGGGCTCGCATTGGAAAAACTTGTAGGACGTGGTCGAGCACTCGAAGTAAAATCCGGGAAAGGTGAGCTTTAGCAGCTCTGGATTTATGGGCATCACCCACCTGTTGGGCGAGATTTTCACCAAAGAAGCCGCTATCAAGTGGAACCAGATTCCCTTTGCGGGCAGCGCCCACGCCATTGTGGCCCTCCTCGGCGGGCATGTGGACGTG
>JANMBW010000010.1:0-3514 GCA_031360565.1 Polaromonas sp. | reverse complement strand
CCGCCGTTTCTGGCCTCATGCCGGCGTGAAAAGCGAAAGTCGACCAGCGTGTTCAGATTGACGTCTGCGACCGCATAGACGTGTCCGCCACGTCCGCCGTCCCCGCCGTTCGGTCCGCCAAACTCCTTGTATTTCTCGTGGCTGAACGAGACGCAGCCCGCACCCCCATCGCCTGCGGCAATGTCAACAAAGGCTTCGTCAACGAATTTCATGGTGGATGGATGCGGCGGGCGTGATGAACGCCAACCGACAGGGGTTCAGTTTACAAACAAAAAAGCCCCGACAGGTCGGGGCTTCGGTGAGTCGACGCAGCGCATCGACGCAAGCAACTCAGGCTGGTGTCGCGCTAGCGGGGGTGACGTTGACGGTATGCTTGTTCAGCGCACCTTTAATCGCAAACGAAACCTGACCGTCGACCAGTGCAAACAGCGTGTGGTCTTTGCCGATGCCGACATTCACGCCAGGGTGAAAGCGGGTGCCGCGCTGGCGCACGATGATGCTGCCAGCGTTGATGACTTCGCCGCCAAATTTTTTGACGCCAAGCATTTTGGGCTGTGAATCACGCCCGTTTCGCGTAGAGCCGCCGCCTTTTTTCTGTGCCATTTTGAAGTGCTCCTGATGCCTGTAGCGCTTTAACCTGCAATCACGCCGATTTGCAGTTCAGTGAAGTTCTG
The DNA here is from genome assembly GCA_031360565.1 of Polaromonas sp. GTDB lineage: Bacteria > Pseudomonadota > Gammaproteobacteria > Burkholderiales > Burkholderiaceae_C > Polaromonas. The sequence goes on along the minus strand of JANMBW010000010.1, from coordinate 2,840 downwards.
CCGATGACCCTGGCGTTTTTGGTAGTGCTTGCGACGGCGCATTTTGAAAATGCGCACTTTGTCGTGCCTGCCGTGAGAAAGAACCGTGACTGTGACAGTGGCACCTAGCACCAAGGGCGTACCAACCGTGAGTGAACTGCCTTCGCCGACAGCCAATACCTGGTCAATAACGATCTCTTGGCCTACGTCCGCAGCAATCTGTTCTACTTTAATTTTTTCACCAGAAGCAACTTTGTATTGTTTGCCACCGGTTTTTATGACCGCGTACATGTAAGACCTCGTAAATTGAGTTCCGCAGACGGATTTCTGCAGAGCTCTCCATTCTAGCACGGGAGCATGAAAATGGCCACTGGCTCTGGCATGCGCCGGTAAACCAGCCCGATCCTGCGCAAGCCTTGATGGCCCGCCTTCCTATAATCGCCGCAGTCTTCAAACCCGGAAAGCCTTTTGTCTGCCCATTCCACCAGCACCGCCGCCGCTCTAGCACTGATTGCCGACGACATGCGAGGTGTGGACGCCGTGATTGGACGTCGACTCCGGTCGGAGGTGCCACTGGTCAGCCAAGTGTCCCACTACATTGTCGCCGCCGGCGGCAAGCGCTTGCGCCCGGCCCTGCTGTTGCTGATGTGCGGCGTATTGGGCTATCGGGGAGAGCAACGTTTTAATCTGGCGGCCGTGGTGGAATTCATTCACACCGCCACCTTGTTGCACGACGATGTGGTGGATGCGTCCACCCTGCGCCGCGGACGCGCGACTGCCAACGAGTCGTTTGGCAACCCTGCCAGCGTGCTGGTGGGCGATTTTCTGTATTCCCGGGCCTTTCAGATGATGGTGGAGGCCGGGAACATGCGGGTCATGCAAACGCTGTCAGAAGCGACCAATGTGATAGCTGAGGGGGAGGTTCAGCAACTCATGAACATGCACGACGCCTCCCTCTCGCAAGAGGCCTACCTGCTGGTGATTCGATCCAAGACTGCCAAGCTCTTTGAGGCCAGCTCCCGGTTGGCAGCCTTGCTGGCGCAATCGTCCGAGCCGGTGGAGCAAAGTTGCGCGGATTATGGGCAGGCGCTGGGGACCGCCTTTCAGGTCATTGATGACGTGCTCGACTATGACGGCGAGGTCTCCGAAATGGGCAAGAACCTGGGGGACGACCTGCGCGAGGGAAAAGCCACCTTGCCCCTCATCATCGCCATGCAGCGCGCCAGTGACGCGGAGCGGGCCACGATACGCGAGGCGATCGAAACAGGGGGCACCCAGCAGATGGCGCAGATCATTGCCATCGTGCAAAAAACCGGCGCGCTGCGTGCTACCCGGGATGCGGCTGCTGCAGAGGCCCAGCGCGCGCTGAATGCCTTGCACAGTCTGCCTAAAAACATTTACAGTCAGGCTCTGGAGCAACTGGCTTCCCAGCTTCTCGAGCGACGTGCCTGACAGGTACTCACCCAAAGCGGTGACTGTCCAGTTGGCCAGTTTCTGACCTCGGGGTGTAGCTCAGCCTGGTGGAGCGCTACGTTCGGGACGTAGAGGCCGGAGGTTCGAATCCTCTCACCCCGACCAGGCACTCTGTCTTTGGTACGGTACCAACACCGAAGGGGCTCGCGTGGTCTTTTCGATTTACACTCCGTCCATGTTAAGCAATGATGTCCTCATGAGCAAATCCAGCTGAGCCATGGCCGCCGTTAGCACTGCTTTCAATGACACATCCTCGATCGCCTTGCCCGGCTTGGGTCGAGCGTTGGTGGTGGCCGGGAAACTGGGCCAAAAAGCTGCCGAAGATATCTTTCGCAAGGCGCAAGGCAGCCGCACCAGTTTCATCGCCGAGTTGACGGGCTCTGGCGCGGTGTCAGCTTCTGACTTGGCGCATACCATGTCGTCCGCCTTTGCGGCACCCTTATTGGATCTCGAGGCGATCGATGTGCAGCGCCTGCCCAAGGGTTTGCTGGACGCCAAGATCTGTCAGACCTACCGGATTGTCGTCCTCAGCAAGCGCAACAACCGCCTGATAGTTGCGACGGCAGATCCTTCCGATCAGGAAGCAGCCGAGAAAATAAAGTTTTCCACCCAGATGGGCGTTGACTGGGTGATTGCAGAGTACGACAAACTCTCCAAGCTGGTCGAAGCCTCGACAACTTCGGCCGCAGAGGCCATGGAAAGCATCATCGGTGAAGATTTCGAATTTGACGAAACCAGCGCTGACATGCAGAGCGAAAGCAACGACACCAGCGTTGCCGAGGTCGAAGATGCGCCGGTCGTCAAGTTCCTGCAAAAGATGCTGCTCGATGCCTTCAGCATGCGCGCGTCCGATCTGCATTTTGAGCCGTTCGAGCATACCTATCGGGTTCGGTTCAGGGTGGATGGCGAATTGCGGGAAATTGCATCTCCCCCGGTTGCCATCAAGGAAAAACTGGCTGCTCGCATCAAAGTGATTTCGAAGCTGGATATTTCGGAAAAGCGCGTGCCGCAGGACGGCAAGATGAAACTCAAAATCGGTCCTGACCGGGTGATCGATTTCCGCGTCAGCACCTTGCCGACCATGTACGGAGAGAAAATCGTCATCCGTATTCTTGATCCGAGCAGTGCCAAACTGGGTATCGATGCACTGGGTTATGAGCCGGCTGAAAAAGAACGTTTGCTCGCTGCGATCTCCCGGCCTTATGGCATGGTGCTGGTCACCGGGCCTACCGGTTCGGGCAAGACGGTGTCGCTCTACACCTGCCTGAATCTGCTCAACAAACCCGGTGTCAACATCGCCACCGCCGAAGATCCGGCCGAGATCACCTTGCCGGGTGTCAACCAGGTCAGCATGAATGACAAGGCCGGCATGACTTTCCCGGTGGCAC
>JANMBW010000009.1:0-3616 GCA_031360565.1 Polaromonas sp. | reverse complement strand
TGAGGCTGCTGATTTTTTGCATCGTCTTGCGCGAACGCTGGATGCAAGGACGATAACTTAAACCTCAGGCGGAATACGCAAAACCTGCCCCGGGTAGATTTTGTCCGGGTGACTCAACATCGGTTTGTTGGCTTCAAAAATTTGCGGGTACTTGGTAGGCGTGCCGTAAAACTGTTTGCTGATCTTGGACAGGTTGTCGCCGCTGACCACCGTGTAAAACTGTGATTCCGGTTCTGCGTTAGAGACTGTCATCAAGTCATTGACATGCTCTACCGATGCCACATTGCCGCAGCACAGCAGCACTTTTTCTTTGGTTTCCTGGTCTGGCGCCACACCCGCTACGGTGACGGTTCCGGTGGTGGCGTCAAAACTGATGTCGAGCGCGTCCACATCCAGATTCATGGTGCCGATGTAGGTGGCAATCGCGTCGCCAGCGGCCTTGCTCAGGGCTGCGATATTCTCGGGTGTTGGGGCAGCTTTGGCAGCGGCCTCAGCGGCTTTGGCCTCGCCGCGACCGAATAATTTTTCGCCGGCTTCCTTGATAAAACTGATCAGGCTCATGATGGTTCCAGTGGTGTACAAATACCCGGCAAAACACCGGGCTTCGCCGAATGTACAACCATGTTGTGACGGCGGAACAGCTTGCAGGCTGTTGGCAGCGGCCAAGGGGCCACTTCGCGGCATTGGCCTACACAGTTAGCGCAGCCGGTCCAGTCCAAAGCCTTCCGTGTCGATCTCAGGCGCCTGACCTGCGACCAAGTCTGCGACCAAGCGCGCACTGCCGCAACTCAGTGCCCATCCGCTAGAGCCGTGACCAATGTTGAGCCACAGCCCCGGTCTGCCACTCTGGCAAATCAACGGCGGCCCGTCCGGCAGCATGGCTCTGGCGCCTTTCCATTCCTGTACATTGGATTCACGGCTAGAGTGCTGGGCAGCGCCCGGAAACCAGTCGTGCAAAACTTTGTAGAGCGTTTGGATTGATGCAGCCCGACGCGTGGCCGAGTGTCCACCCAGTTCGGCGCCGCCAGCGACTCGGACCCGATTGCCCAGGCGTGAAATGGCCACCTTGTAGCGCTCATCCATCAAGGCGCTTCGCGGTGCATTGAGCGGCTCCCGGATGGCTGCGCTGATAGAGTAGCCATAAACCGCCACCATGGGAATCTTCAGGCCCAGAGGCCGTAACAGCTCAGCCGAGGTCTGGCCGGCGCACATGACCACCGCGTCAAAAATACGGGCTTCCGAGTCGCCTTTGATCCAGATGTGGTTAGCGTGCTCCCGGTCCAGGCAATGGACCGGCGTATTGAATTCAAAGTTGACGCCTGCCCGCAGCGCTTGATTTTTGAGCAGCAAGGCAAACTGACGGCAGTTCGCGACCCCGTCTTCAGGCAGGTTAACGGCGCCCACGAAGGGCGTGTCAGCACTGAGGGCAGGCTCCAGCAGGCGGACCTGGTCAGCGCTGATTTCATCGCAGGCCACGCCCGATTCACGCAGCGATTGCAAACTCGTCTGGACTCGCCTGCGGTCTTTCTCGCTACGCAGCAGCACCAGATAGCCCTGGCTGCGGTCATAGTCGAGCTCCAGTCTTTCGGTGAGGTGGTCAAGACGCGCCCGGCTGTAAAAAGCCAGACGTTGCAGGCGTGCCCGATTGGTCAGGTAACTGTCGAGCTTGCAGCAGCGGACCCAGCGGCCCATCCAGGCCATTTCGCTGAGGGACAGGGGCAGGCTGATGCGGACCGGCGCATGGCGTTTGAACAGGGACAGCAAGGCCCTGGCCGGCATGCCGGGTGCCGCCCACGGCGTGATGTAGCCCGGTGCGACCACGCCTGCATTGGCAAAGCTGGTTTCTTCGGCTGCTGCGCTGCGCCGCTCAAATACGCTCACCTCGTGCCCATCGACAGCCAGCTCATAAGCGGTGGTGATACCGACGATACCCGCCCCAATCACGGCAATTTTCATGTGCGGTGAGGGCAGACTTTGCCTGCGCCATCGGTCAAGGGAAGAGCTTGCTTCATTTTTTAACCCAATACTTGCCCGAGCCCTCTATTTCAGGGCACATCAAGCTATTATTTTTGTAGCGACGCTGCCAGGGCTGCTTCAACCTGAATGGCCAGGTCAAGCAGCGCATCATCCTGCATGCTGGCTTGCCAAAGCATCAGGCCAACTGGCCACTGGTCGGCGCTATGGCAGGGCAGCGAGATGGCGCATCCGTCTAGCATGTTAACCACAGCGGTATTGCGCAGCAAAAGTGCATTGACCCTGAAAAATTCGGCATCATCGGTCAAGAGGCTGTCCAGCAGGGGCGCAACGATGGGCACCGTAGGCGACAGCACCGCGTCAAACCCGCTCAGGCGTGCTTGCATCCGGTTGATCCAGTCACGGCGTGCGGCCAGCAGGTCGATGTACTCGAAAGCGGTCATGCTGGCCCCGCGCAGAATTCGCAGTGCCACCCTGGGGTCGTAGTCTGCGTGGTGCTCGGCCAGCAGGTGCCGGTGCCAGGCATAGCTTTCAGCGGAGGACAAACCGCCGCTGGCGTTGATGGCCGGGAGTTCATCGATTTCGGTCAGGGCGATCTCTTCAATCTGCGCGCCGGCTTGCCTGAGGATCTGCAAACTGCGATCGAATGCCTGGCTTACCGTACTGTCCAGTCCATCCTGCATGCCGGTGCGTGCCACGGCCAGACGGCAGGACGAGAGTGGCCGGGCGGCCAGCCGCACCCGGCGAGCCGCCAGCACTTCATGCACGGTGACGGCGTCCTGAACCGAGCGGGTCAGGGCGCAAACGGTGTCCAGGCTGGTAGACAGCGGCAGCACGCCGCTGGTGGGTACCAGCCGCGCGCTACTTTTAAAGCCGACGATGCCGCACAAAGCAGCGGGTATACGAATTGAGCCGCCTGTGTCCGACCCCAGGCCCACCAGCGCGGCCCCGGTGGCCACTGACACTGCCGCACCCGACGACGAACCACCAGGAATCCGCGCGGGCTGCTTGGCATGCCCTGCAGGGCCGGCCGGATTGGCGGGTGTGCCGTAGTGTGGATTGATGCCCACCCCTGAAAATGCAAACTCCACCATATTGGTGCGTCCTGCCAGCACGGCACCGGCCGCTCTGAGGCGCGCGACGGCTGGGCAATCCTCCCGGGCGGCTGGCGCCTGGGCCAGGATGGTGGAGCCAGCCGCAGTGGTTTGACCGGCTACATCAAACAAGTCCTTGATGGACACCGGAATCCCAGCCAGTGACTGATTCAGGTCCAGACCCTGGGGCAAGTGTGTGTTGCCAACCGATGGGGCATAACCCGGCATGTAAACGTGTCGGCAAACTTCACTTTGGGCAATGCTTGCGGCCCGGTCGAGGACTTCAGTCGGGCTGGTTTGACCCGTTCTCAGGGCCGCCAAGGTGCTGCGGATGGCGTGATATGGACGATTGAGGGGGTTAGGGCACATGGGGTGGTGGTGTTATACTCAGACGGCTATGCGAAGACCAACCTGGATTACCCCGGTTGCTCGCAAAGTAAATCGCAAATCAGCCCATCAAGGTGTTGCCCGAAAACTGACCACACGGCTTTTTTCGGTCGATAAGCGCTGATTTTAGACACAACCTTTTGGAGTTTTTTATGTCGACA
>JANMBW010000489.1:0-2835 GCA_031360565.1 Polaromonas sp. | reverse complement strand
GCAGAGACTGGGCGCGTTCGGCGGTGCGGTTCCAGACAGTGACTTGGTGCCCTAGCCCCAAAAGCCGTGTGGCAATGGCAGAACCCATTTTTCCAGTGCCTGCGATTCCAATGTGCATGTCGGTCTCCAAAAATAATTGCTTGCATCCTGCTATCGTCGACAGCCATGTCGCTGCTAGGCGGCAATCATAAATTACCAAAAATGCTATTAGTTATCGTAAGATAAACAAAAAATCCAGCCTGAATCGCCAAATGCGAAAGTTAGTAGGGGCTGCGTAAAAAAATCCAAAGGAGTACACATGTTTTATACCTGCTCACCCCACTGCACCAACCCGCTCCATCAACATGGCTCTGCTCGGTCGGCAGCGGCCACTAAATCTGTCGCCACGGCAAAAAGCACGCGCCCTGTGGTGAAAAGCCGAGCTGGTAAATCCAAGGTGGTTGACCTTCACTGTCATTACCTCAACCCTGAAGTCAATGCCAAAACAGCGCATCTGAATCCGGCCGAGCACGACCCGACCACCGTGTTCGCCAATGCGCTGACGCGTGAAACCAATGTCAAGCAGATGAAGACCCGGGCACCAAAACTCACTGGCGTCACCGAGCGGCTGGTCGATATGGATCGAATGGGTGTGGACATCCAGGCGGTCTGCCCAGCGCCTTACCATTTCTTTTATTTCACGGAGCCTGACTACGGCGCACAACTGGCCCGTGAGGTCAATGAAGGTATCGCAAAAATTGTTGCTGATACCCCTGATCGCTTTGTCGGCCTGGGATCGGTGCCGCTGCAGGACTCGCAGCTTGCCATCCGTGAACTCGACTATTGCGTGAAGAATCTGGGGATGCGGGGGGTAGAGATTTGTACCAATGTGAATGGAAAAAATCTCACCGATCCGAGCTTGAAGCTGGAGAAGTTTTTTGCCCGCTGCGAAGAACTGGGCGTGGTGATTTTTATGCATCCCCTGGGTTACACCCAGGCCGACCGCCTGACCAACCATTACTTCAACAATGTGATCGGTAACCCGCTGGAGTCAACGGTTGCGGTGTCGCACCTGATTTTTGATGGTGTGATGGCGCGTTACCCCAAGCTGAAAATTGTGGTGGCTCACGGCGGTGGATTTATTGCTCATTACTGGGCCCGGATGGACCATGCCTGGCGCGCGCGGGCCGATTGCCGAACCGTCATCAAGCGCAAACCGTCGTCTTACTTGGAAAAGTTCTATTTCGACTCCATTACTTTTGACCCGGAAATGCTCAAACGTCTGATTGATCGTTTCGGCGCGGATCATGTGGTGCTCGGTACGGACTACCCCTACGACATGGGTGAAGAAGACCCGCTTGGCTTGATCGCCCAGGTCAAACGGCTGCCGCGTGCGTCCCGTGATTTGATTCAGGGTGGCAACGCGGCACGGTTGCTCAAGATCAAGTTCTAGAGGGCACGCAGATTGGACCAGGCGTCATTCAACCTTGACGCCCAGTTCCTTGACCAGTTGACCCCAATAGGCATAGTCTGAAGCAGCTGCTGAAGCCAGCAGCGCGGACGAGGTGCCTGTCGGGGTCAGTCCCAGTGACTTCAGGCGAGCTTGGATATCGGGCATCTTCACGATTTTGACGATTTCTGTGTTGAGCTTTGCCACGATATCGTCCGGCGTACCGGTTGGTACAAAAATGCCGTGCCAAGAGTTACCGATCACGCCATTGGGATCGAGGCTGGCGCCAAATTCACTCACGGTGGGTACATCGGGCAGGCTAGGACTACGCTCTGAACCCGAAATGGCGAGCGCCTTCACCTTTCCCGCCTTGATCAGGGGAATGGCAGTGGTCGAAGCCTCGACAGACAGACTCACCACGCCGCTCATGACATCCGGTGACGGGTTGGTTTTGTAAGGAATGTGGTTGAGCTTGATACCCAGGCGAGCTGCCCACGCTTCCAGCGCGACGTGCGGCTGGGAGCCCACACCTAGCGACGCAAAATCAATTTTCCCGGGATTGCGCTTGGCATATTCGACCATTTCATTGAGCGTGTTGTAAGGCACATTGGGCGCGGCCGTGATGATGTGCGGCACGATCAGGATTTGACTGACGGCTTTGAAGTCACGCAGAGGGCTGTACTTGGGGTTCGCGTAAACATGCGGTGCAATGGCCGAGACAGCCTTGACGCTGAAAAACAGGTTGTAGCCATCGGCCGGACTGATGGCGGCGGCTTCCGCACCTATCATGCCGCCGGCGCCGGGCCGGTTGTCGATGACCACAGGCTGACCGAGTGCCTGCGTCAGTTTGTCGCCAATCAGACGGGCAACCACATCGGGGGAAATCCCGGCTGCAAAGGGCACGATCATCTTGATAGGCCGGTTGGGGTAGCCTGCGCTCTGGGCCCATGCGTTTGGCAGGGCGAGGGTACAGCTAACACCTGCGGCCGCGGTGAGTAAGTTTCTGCGTTTCATCGGTTTGTCTCCTGTGGTTTTTGAGGGGAAGGTTTTGAGCTTTGAATTCAGTTCTGAAAAAAAGTAGTCACTATGGGGTCTGAACTGACTGCGGCATGACCAGCTGTGGAACCACCGCCTTAGCACCGGCCATCAAGTGGCTGATGGTGAGTTTGATCATGTCGTCAATGTCCGCATCCAACGGTACATTGAAGATCCAGCGCCTTTGCCCGTAGTAAAAAATTCTGGCGTTGATGCCCCACACCAACTCAATTTCTTCTACCGTCAGGGGGACAACATCTGGCGATGGCAATCCAAGGTCCGCGCGTAATTCAGCCGCTACCGGCTCCAGCACGCGGCTGCGCAGAAACTGCAGGTAGCGCTGATTGATGGCTTCTCCCCGAAGGCCCGAA
>JANMBW010000468.1:0-2398 GCA_031360565.1 Polaromonas sp. | reverse complement strand
CACCACATTTTTAGCCAGTGTTGCGCCAATGGTGGCTGACTGCGCGGGCACATCAACAAGTTGCTCCGACTGCCAGACCTTGACCTGGGCCGCGCCATCCGGAAGCCCCTCAAAAGTCACGACACCCTCAGCGCTTGTCTTGGCCGCCCAGGGGGATTCGCTGGCATAAACATAGCCGCGCATGGACCCATGAAGGTAGCAGCCCAGCAGCGTGGAGCCCAACACGCCAGCCTTGTCCAACATGACGTCGCTCGACTTGGCGGGCTTGCCTTCTGCTTTGCCTTCGAGTCGCAATTCAAACCCGGCGTTGGTGGCGTTGAACTGGCCCAGGCCCGCGGCGGAGCTACGAACGTGATGATCCCAAGGGTCGTTGTTGACAAAGGTGATTTTTGAACCGACTGCCACCAGCGACACCGCAGGGACGAACTGCATCTTTTCCTGCACCACGGTGGTCTGGTTCGGCAAGCTTGCCTTGGGCAAAACGGTTTTGTTGGTCGGAAGGATCACCACCACCGCGTCCTGCACGGGTTTGCCTTCCTTGTCGATCACCGACACCACCAGGTTGCCCGGGCTGGCCCAAGTGCAGACGGTTGACATAGCGGCAAGGAGCAGGGTTTTCTTCATGGTGGCAGTAGCTGGGTAGGTTGAATTGACGCGTGAGATTATCAGTGACGGTGTGCCCCGCCTTTCACTCTACGGTCTTTTTTCATGTTTGGATTCAACCCATGACAGACCCCTTAAAACAGTTGATCCGACGCAGTTGTTTGACAGATGGGTAATAAGTTTGCTATAGATAAAATAGCAGATGGTGAGCTTAGGTTCTGGGCGTCAGGCATTTTTGATGCATTGACGGCGTCCTCGGCTGACCGGTGGATGGTTTGAATGCAGTCCTCAGCCCGCATCAGTGTGGCGGCGCGCACGCCCAGCAGGCGCAGCTTTTTATTCAGCGGCACCCGTTTCAGGCATTGGCCGGCCAAGTGACGAATGGTCTGGCTGTCAGCTGTATAGTCGTCCGCGGTGTGATCGCGCGTGGCAATTTTGAAGTCTTCATAACGCAGCTTGATGCCAATGGTCTTGGCGACATAGCCTTTGCGCTGCAGATCGTCGGCCAATTTAAGGCACAACTCGGTAAAGATCGCAGCCAGGGCGGCTTTGTCGCGCACCGCATGCAGGTCCTTCTCGAATGTGGTCTCGCGGCTCATGCTGACCGGCTCACTTTCGGTGACGACTGGACGGTCATCTCGGCCCCAGGCCGCTGCGTGCATCCAGCTGCCCGTGGCCTTGCCAAAATGGGTCACCAGTTTGGCTGGCCCGGTCGCTGCCAGCTCCCCAATGGTGTGAATCTGCAGTTTTGCCAGCTTGTCGTCTGCTTTTGGGCCGATGCCGTTGATCTTGCGGCACTTCAGCGGCCAGATCATGGTTTGCAGATCGGCTTCGTAAACGATGGAAATACCGTTGGGCTTGTTGAATTCGCTCGCCATTTTTGCCAGCAGCTTGTTGGGTGCCACGCCGATGGAGCAGGTCAGACCTGTGGCCTGAAAGATGGCTTTCTGAATCAAGCGTGCCAATACTCGCCCGCCGTCGCGTTGGCCACCCGGAACATGGGTGAAGTCGACATACACCTCATCGACCCCACGGTCTTCCATCAGCGGTGCGATATCCAAAATGGTGGCCTTGAACAGACGCGAGAAGCGGCGTATTTCTTCAAAATCTACCGGCAACACGATGGCTTGAGGGCAAAGCTTGGCAGCCTTCATCATGCCCATGGCAGAGCCCACACCAAACTGTCGCGCCGCATAGCTGGCTGTTGTGATGACGCCGCGACCGATGTAATCCTTGAGCAGTGGAAACGCCTTAACGGGAATGAAGCGCAGTTCGCGCGCGCCGTGGGCGGCCAGCAGCGCATCGTCGGCCTGGCGCCGGCCACCCCCAATCACCACCGGCAATCCCTTGAGTTGGGGATAGCGCAGCAACTCAACCGACGCGTAAAACGCGTCCATGTCGAGGTGGGCAATGCGGCGCAGAAGCTGCCCTGAAGAAGAACATAAGTCGTTCACCCGGAAAGCATAGCGCCTCTGGCCTCTGTCTTGCCATCGCAGGATCCGTCAGCCAGCGCTTACATGCACTGCGCGGTTTGACCGATGCAAGACCGGGGAGCGCCGGCCAACACTGAAGCTTTCATCCAGTCTTTCACCCTCTTAGATCGCTCGCCATGAACTTCATTACCACCGCCGACAACACCCAGCTCTACGTCAAGGATTGGGGTAGCGGACGCCCGGTGATCTTGCTGCATGGTTGGCCGCTGTCGTCAGACAGTTGGGATGATCAGGCGATGGCGATTGCAGAGGCCGGCTTTCGGGCCATTGCCTACGACAGGCGGGGCTTTGGGCGGTCTTCG
>JANMBW010000491.1:0-5425 GCA_031360565.1 Polaromonas sp. | reverse complement strand
AAGATCAATGAAGACGTGGTGATCCCTCTGCCGCGCATGGGCGAGTACACCGAGGGCATCGAGCGCATCAATATCGAACTGAGCCTGGCCAACAAGATCAAGTTGTGCGATGCCCTGGACGCGTTTTTCCGCAAGGGCAATCTGCCGCTGGGCAAATCGGATGACGCCAACGAGATTGCCTCAGCGGAGCTGCTGGAAGACCGGGTCGCACAGGCATTGGCACTGATCGCTGACGTCCGTAATCTGTGGGCCGGCTGGTTGCGGGAGGTGGGGCCGCTGTTTTCGCAGCTGCAGGACCATTCCTTGCGCGCGAGCTGGAAACTGCAACTGCGTGCGCCCTTGCAGGCAATTTTTTCAGGCGCGGCGTTTTTGCCCATCCTGGAAGAGTGCATCGCCATCCACAAGCGCGTGCTCAAGGGCCGGGTCTGGGCCGCCTTGCACATGCACGCCGGCGATGGCAATGTGCACACCAATCTGCCGGTCAACAGCGACGATTACGAGATGCTGCAGACCGCGCATGAGGCCGTGGCGCGCATCATGGTGCTGGCGCGCTCGCTCGATGGTGTCATTTCTGGCGAGCATGGCATTGGCATCACCAAGATGGAATTTTTGTCCGATGCCGAGCTTCAACCCTTTGCCGATTACAAGGCCAAAGTCGATCCGGAAGGGCGCTTCAACAAAGGTAAATTGCTACGAAATAAAGAGCAAAGTACCGGCGTATCCGCTGGGCTAGACGCCAAAAACAAGACCAAAACGGGTCATTCCGAATCCGGGTTTGCTGACCTGACCAACGCCTACACACCCAGCTTTGGCTTGATGGGACACGAATCCCTGATCATGCAGCAGTCCGACATCGGCGCCATCGCCGACAGCGTCAAGGATTGCCTGCGCTGCGGCAAGTGCAAGCCCGTGTGCGCGACCCATGTGCCGCGCGCCAACCTTTTTTACAGTCCGCGAGACAAGATTCTGGCGACTTCGCTGCTGGTGGAGGCGTTTCTGTATGAGGAACAAACCCGGCGCGGCATCAGTATCAAGCACTGGGAAGAGTTTGAAGACGTCGCCGACCACTGCACGGTCTGCCACAAGTGCCTGTCACCTTGCCCGGTCGACATCGATTTCGGTGACGTATCGATGAACATGCGCAACCTGCTGCGCAAGATGGGCCAAAAGTCGTTCCGGCCCGGCAACGCTGCGGCGATGTTGTTTCTCAATGCCACCAGCCCGCAAACCATCAAGCTGATGCGCAGTGCCATGGTCGGAATCGGCTTCAAGGCGCAGCGGCTGGCCAATGACCTGCTGCGCAGGGTGGCGCGCAAACAAACCGCGCGACCGCCGGCCACGACGGGTAAGTCGCCGGTCAAAGAGCAGGTGATTCATTTCATCAACAAGAAAATGCCGGGCGGGCTGCCGAAGAAATCCGCGCGTGCCCTGCTGGACATTGAAGACAAGAACTACGTCCCGATCATTCGCGACCCAAAGAGCACCACAGCAGAAACCGAAGCCGTGTTTTACTTCCCCGGCTGCGGTTCCGAGCGGCTGTTCAGCCAAGTCGGCCTGGCCACGCAGGCCATGCTCTGGCACGCCGGTGTGCAGACGGTGCTGCCGCCGGGCTACCTGTGCTGCGGCTATCCACAACGCGGCAGTGGCCAGTTCGACAAGGCCGAAAAAATCATCACGGACAACCGCGTGCTGTTTCACCGCGTGGCCAACACGCTGAATTACCTCGATATCAAAACGGTGGTGGTGAGCTGCGGCACCTGCTATGACCAGCTTCAGGGCTACGAATTTGACAAGATTTTCCCCGGCTGCCGCATCATCGACATCCATGAATACCTGCTCGAAAAAGGCATCACCCTGCGTACCGACCAGCCGGGTCAAGGCTATCTGTACCACGACCCCTGCCACAGCCCGATGAAGTTGCAGGAACCGATGAAGACAGTCAAGGCGCTGCTGGGCGACAACGTGATAAAAAACGAGCGTTGCTGCGGCGAGTCCGGCACGCTGGGCGTGACCCGACCCGATATTGCGACCCAGATCCGCTTTCGTAAAGAAGAAGAGCTGCTCAAAGGTGAAGCGCAGTTGCGTGCCAGCGGCGCTTTGGGCGAGAAAGAAAACGTCAAGATTCTGACCAGCTGCCCGAGTTGCTTGCAGGGCCTGTCGCGCTATGGCGATGACATGAAAAACGGCTTGCTGGAGGCTGACTACATCGTGGTGGAAATGGCCAATCAAATTCTGGGCCAGGACTGGCTGCCCAGCTATGTGGAAGCGGCCAATCACGGCGGCATCGAGCGGGTGCTGGTCTGAGTTTGCCCGGCAAATCCATGACGGCTTGTCCGCTCTGCGAAAGCGACGGCGGGCGGCTGGTTTTTCAAGGCAGGCAGCTGCGGATTATTCAGGCAGAAGAAAGTGGGTTTCCTGCCTTTTACCGCGTGGTCTGGACGCCACATGTGGCCGAATTTTCGGACCTGACAGCGGCAGAGCGTGAGACCTGCATGCAGGCCGTGGTGGCGGTGGAGCAGATGTTGCGCGAGCGCTTGCAACCTGACAAGATCAATCTTGCGTCGCTCGGTAACGCTGTGCCCCACCTGCACTGGCATGTCATTGCCCGCTTTGTCTGGGACAGCCATTTTCCGGCGCCGGTCTGGGGGAATGCCCAGCGCGAGCCTGATCCTGCCAGACTGCAGGCACTGGCCATGCAGTGCGTGGACGTGAACCGATTGATTGCCGGGACAATGGCGTCACGATGACCCGATTCAGTTTAAGAAAGTGATGTTTGCACATGGCCGGTCTTCAAGCGGATTCCCCCACCCCGACAGCCCTGACGGTACACAACCAGTCACGCCTGCTCGAAATTGCTTTTTCAGACGGTCAGGCATTCAAAATTCCGTTTGAGCTGATGCGCGTCTATTCCCCCTCGGCTGAGGTACAGGGTCACGGCCCTGGCCAGGAGGTGTTGCAGACCGGTAAGCGTGAGGTCAACCTGCTTGAACTGGAGCCAATTGGCAATTACGCGGTCAAGCCGGTCTTTTCGGATGGCCACGAAAGCGGTATTTTTTCCTGGGACTACCTGTACTTCCTGGGCAATGAGCAAAACCGCCTGTGGGAGGACTACAACCGGCGTCTTCAGGCCGCAGGCGCAGAGCGCGACGCGCCGATGGTGGTGGCATCTAAGTCGTCTTGCGGCAGCCACTAGGTTGGTAGCGGTGTCTACTAGCTGTTGTTTTTGAGCGCTGGCTCTTGCAATGCCCTGAGACGCCGCAAGGTTGTCCCCACAAACCGCAGCTTTACGCCCTAGCATCCACACCATGAGCACCACGCACTTCGGTTTTGAATCAGTCGATGAGCAGGACAAGGCACGTCGGGTGCGCGGCGTGTTCGATTCCGTTGCGCCCAAGTACGACCTGATGAACGACCTGATGTCCGGGGGGCTGCACCGGGCGTGGAAGGCCTATACGGTTTTGGTAGCCAATGTCAGGGAAGGCCAGAGCGTGCTGGACATCGCGGGCGGGACGGGCGATCTGGCCATGGCTTTTGCTCCGAAGGTTGGCAGCAAAGGCTGCGTGGTGCACACCGATATCAACGAGGCCATGCTGCGGGAAGGCCGTAACCGTCTGCTCGATGCAGGCGTCAACGTGCCAACTCTGGTCTGCGATGCCGAACGTTTGCCGTTTACCGATGGCCGTTTTGACCTGGTAACCGTGGCCTTTGGTTTGCGCAACATGACGCACAAGGATGTGGCCTTGCGCGAGATAAACCGCGTTCTCAAGCCGGGTGGCAAGTTGCTGGTGCTGGAGTTTTCCAAAGTCGCCAAGCCCCTTACAAAGATATACGACTGGTATTCCTTTAAGGTTTTGCCACGCTTGGGTAAACTGGTCGCTAACGATTCCAGCAGTTACCAGTATCTGGCCGAGTCCATTCGATTGCACCCGGGTCAGGATGAACTGAAAGCCATGATGCACAAAGGCGGCTTCGGCCATGTGGACTATCACAACCTGTCGGGCGGGGTAGTGGCATTACATGTTGGAATAAGGTGTTGAAAGTTGGTCACAGCAAGCAATTGCTCAAAGGAGACAAGATGAAAATTACTGCAATGATTCTTACTGCCGTGATGGCATTGACATTGGGCTTCGCGGGCACCAATGCTGAAGCGGCCAGACTGGGTGGCGGCAAATCTGTGGGCAAGCAGTCGTCCAATGTGACCCAGCGTGAGGCGGCGCCGGGCGGTGCCAACTCCGTTGCCAAACCGGCCGCGCCCGCCGCGGCTCCGGCTGCTGCGCCTAAAAAACCTTGGGGTGCCATGTTGGGTGGCCTGGCCGCTGGTCTGGGCCTGGCCTGGCTGGCGTCGTCCCTCGGTCTGGGCGGTGCGTTCAGTCAAATCATCATGTTCGCCTTGCTGGCGCTGGTGGTGATGCTGGTGATCGGGTTTGTCATGCGGCGCTTCAAATCGGGCGGTAACACCGGCCAGGCGGCTCCGCCGTTTGCTTACGGCAGTGCTGGAAATGCCGCGACGCCCCGCAACTACAGCCCTGAAAAAGTCGGCAACGACGCGTCGGCCCGCCCTTGGGAACGGCCCAACATGGCATTTGAGGCCAACAAGGACGCCACTTCCGCTGCATCGGGTTCGCTGATTGGTTCGGCGCTGCAGGGTTCCCAGTCCTGGGGTGTGCCGGCAGACTTTGACGCAGCAGGTTTTCTGAAGGCCTGTAAGGTCAACTTCCTGACGCTGCAAGATGCCTGGGACCGTTCTGACATCCAGAACCTGCGGTCCATGATGACCGACGAGATGCTTGAGCAGATCAAGGTCCAGCTGAGTGATCGGGAGTCGCACACCGGTGTTGGCGTCAACAAGACAGATGTTGTGATGCTGGAAGCCCAGTTGCTGGGTATCGAGGAACTCAGCGATGTGTACATGGCCAGTGTGGAGTTCTCGGGCATGATCCGCGAAGACGCGTCGGCCGGCGCCAGTCCGTTCCGCGAAGTCTGGAACATGACCAAACCCCGGGCTGGTGGCAGTGGCTGGCTGGTGGCTGGCGTTCAAGCCCTTCAATGACCTGGCAGCCCTTGGGCTGGTGACTTCTTGCCATGCGCCCCTCCCGAGGGGCGCATGTTTATTTGGGCTTGGCCAAATATGGGCTTGCCAACCAGGGCCATTCAACTGGCTCATTTATCCGTCAAAATCGGGAGCGTATGAATAACACGTTCCCTTTTTCCATTCTGGAATCCCTCGGCAGCCGCCTGCAACCGCCCGCCTGGGTGATCGACGAAGGGCAGCAGCGGCTGGTCCTTTTTCTCAATCATGTCTTGATGCAGGAAAAGGAAGCCCAGGACCGTCTTGCGCGAAAAAAAGGCAATGTCGTTCACATGCGCTGGGGCTTGTTTGTGCTCGATCTGCTGATCACGCCCGCCGGCCTGGTCGATCGCGCCT
>JANMBW010000430.1:0-2590 GCA_031360565.1 Polaromonas sp. | reverse complement strand
GATTCAGGTATTCCGCCCGATTGCCGGCTCACTGCTGCTACTGGGCGCAGTCGGTCAGTTGCAGTTTGAAGTGGTGGCGCACCGGCTGGAGCATGAATACGGCGTCAAGGCCCGCATCATGGGCAGCAACTTCAACCTGGCCCGCTGGGTGACGTGCGACGATGCCAACGAGCTGAAAAAATTCATGGACGCCAACGCACACCGTGTGGCACTCGATGCTGTCGATGCACCGACATTGCTGGTTGACCACAGCGCCACGCTGCGCGCGGTGGAGCAGCAGTGGCCGAAGATCAAGTTCCATGCGCTGCGCGAACACGCCGGGCTGGTGTTTCAGTCAAAAATGTAGTTTTTACAGGTTTGTTAATGCTCTAGCCCACATATTTACTGTGCTGGTAGCTATGATTTAAATAGCGTCCATCAAGCTGGCGACTGTCAGGTCGCAATCTGCAGTTGACTCGGGTCCAGCAATACAAAACGGGCGAATCGACCTTTTTTTCGGTCCCCGTCATCGCTGACGATCACAATTTTTGGCACGCCGTCGATCAGGGCTGGACTGACACCTTCGGCCCGCTCAAAACCCGGCAAATCCGGAACCGTCACACGGCGGGCCCTATCGTTTGGCTGACCACCCCAGAACCAGAGCCCAAAGGCTGCGTCCTCACGTGAAGCCGGGCCGCTGATAAGCAGATAGCCCGAGAGCGAGGCGACGAAAGACAGGCCGCGTATCCCCTGCCCGCCAAGATTCAAGGCCTGCAAGTTCGCCGAAATCCGGGGCTCCTCGCCGGCGTCAAAACAAGCCGATGGATTGTCTACGCAGGCAACGAGGGCGTTTCCCTGCTGCAAGGGACTGCGAAACCCCAGCAACAGCCGCTGCCCATCTGGCGTGATCTCTAGCCCTTCAATGTTGAGCCCGCTCCCAGACTTGGCATCTTCCACCAGCGCTGCGGCGGCAAGTAACGGATGCGCTGCGGTCAGGGCCCGCCGCAGACCACTGACCACAACCGGCTCCAGCACCCGGTCCTGCTCCACCCGGAACCGGGCCAATTTTTCGCGCGACTTTTTCTCCTCACCGTCGTCGTCGCGAGAATGCGAGGTGACAGCGTACAGATACCCTTGGTTGTCAGCGGCCAGTCCCTCCAGGTCGTCCAGGTTCCAGATGGGATCGCCACCCTGAAACCAACCGGGGCCAATGGACACCTGCTTGACGACGCCGCCGGCATTGAGGGTGACCAGGCTGAAAGCATGTTGTTTCTCATCTTCCACCACCAGAAAACGGCCGTCCGGCAGTTGCTGAATGGCGGACGGCTCGTAGAGGCCGGTCAATGGCAAAAACATAAGCACCGCTTGGGCACAACGGTCCGGGTGCTGACGGCCTGGCCCATAGGCCAGGCGCTGCACTTACTCGATAAAGAAATCGACCTTGCCATCGTCCAGATCGTAGCGGGCGCCAACCACGCGGACCTTGCCGGCGGCGATAGGGTCACTGAGCGCTGGCTCGGCGGTGCGCAAGCGCTGCACGGTACGACGAACGTTCTCCCGTACAGCCAGGTCGAGCAGCGCTTCGCCTTTGAGCCCGCCCTGCGATCTCGCCTTTAGAACGGCCGGAATGATGGGCTCGACCATCTGGCCAATGCTGCCGGGGAAAACCGTGTTTTTTTCTACTACCGAAACCGCCGCGTCCACGGCGCCACAGCGCTCGTGACCCAGCACCAAAATCAGCGGAACCCCCAGGACTTGCACCGCGTACTGGATGCTGCCCATGGCCACGGTGTCTATCGTGTTGCCGGCATTGCGCACGATAAATAACTCGCCTAGTCCGGTGTCAAACAACAATTCAGGCGCCACCCGACTGTCGGAGCAGCCCACCAGGACAGCGAATGGAATCTGCCCCCGTGCAATTTCGAGCCGACGGCCATGGTCGCGGGTGGACTTGACTGACGGCTTGTCGGCCAAAAAGTCCTGATGCCCTTTTTTGAGTTTTTCAAGCGCCTGCGAGGCAGTCAGGTCCGTCTTTTTCCCGTCTGCCGCATTGGCCGGCAAGAGGTTCAAACTGCTTGCCAGACCCAGGGCCCCGTAACCAAAACGGAAAAAGGTTCTGCGTGAGGGTTCATTGGGATACATGTCAATGCTCCAAAATGGTGTAGGAGTCACGACTATATCGATCTACCGGAGATAAATGTGATTTTTTTGGCCGAATTTCAGGCCATGCGTCAACTACCGATGTCACATCTGAAAAATCTTTCTCGCTACTTTCTTGGCCTTTTCTTCATAGCGGCTGGACTCAATCATTTCTGGCACACCGCGTTTTACGTCGCCATGATGCCGCCGTATTTGCCGTGGCATCTGGAACTCGTTTATGTCAGTGGCGTGGCCGAAGCGGGACTCGGGGCGCTGGTGCTATTCAGGCGCTGGCAGGTGGTCGCGGCGTGGGGCCTGATCGCGTTGTCCGTCGCGGTTTTTCCGGCCAATCTGCACATGGCGCTTCATCCTGAACTGTTCCCACAGTTCACTGCCACCGGTTTGTGGCTGCGCCTGCCCCTGCAAGCTGTCGTGATTGCGTGGGCATACTGGTATGCCCGACCCGATGCCG
>JANMBW010000394.1:0-5447 GCA_031360565.1 Polaromonas sp. | reverse complement strand
CAGGAAGACCTTTTGACCGAGCTTGAAAACCGCATCCTGCCGCTGCATGACCCCAGCAACATCGCGGCCGTGATGGTCGAGCCGGTGGCAGGAAGCGCGGGTTGGTATCTGCCGCCCAAGGGCTACCTGAAACGCCTCAGGGAGATTTGCGACAAGCATGGCATCTTGCTGATATTTGACGAAGTGATCACGGGTTTTGGTCGTCTGGGTGTCAACTTCGGCGCGGACTATTACGGCGTGGTGCCCGACATGCTGAACTTTGCCAAATGCGTGACCAACGGTGTCTTTCCGCTTGGTGGGGTGATCTGCTCGGACCGGATTTACGACAGCATGATGCACGCCCACAGCGGCGCCGCTGAGCATGCGATCGAGTTCTTTCACGGCTACACCTACTCCGGCCATCCGGTCGCCTGCGCGGCTGCCATGGCCACGCTGGATCTGTTCAAGCAGGAAAACCTGTTTGAGCGGGCCGGGGTGATGGGCAAGGTGCTGGGCGACGCGATGCACAGTGGCCTGAAGGGTTTGCCGAATGTGGTGGGCATCCGGGCACTGGGCTTGGCGGCTGCGGTGGAGCTGTCACCGATCGCAGGATCACCGGGCAAGCGCGCTTTTGATATTTTCATGGATTGCTTTCACCACGGCGTGCTGGTGCGGCCAGCGGCAGAAAACGTTGTGGTTTGTCCGCCCTTCATCGTGGAAAAAGCGCAGATTGAGCGCATCGTGTCGGTGGTAGCCGACTCGATTCGCAAGCACGCCTGATTTGATTCGCGGCAGTTGGCGTTACGGAAGGTTCAGGGTTTGGCGTCTGCCCCTGGCCTGGCTTTGGGCGCGAACTGTTCGCGCAAGGCGGCGCAGTGATCGACCTCCGGCAGCGCCGGGGTGACCCAGGTGCTGTCAAAGCTACCTACCCTGTCGCTGGCGGTATCGGCCCCGGCACTCAGGCGAACGGTTTTGACATGAAGCTTGGCCGGCAAGTGCTGCGGCACGCCTAAAAAGCGGTCAGCATGGCCACTACCTGACAGCATCACCACTACCTTGCCGGGCACCGCCGCCTGGCTCACGGTGTGGGCCATGCTGATGTCACGGGCAATCTGGATGCGGGTCATGGGCGTGATCTGGCTCTCGGGCAGCAGATTGCAGTGGCCAATCCGGATCAGTTGCTGCTGTGCTTTCAGGGCCGGGCCGCTTAACTGGCCGTCAAGCTGGCCGTCGGTCATGCTGGCCTGCATTTTCGCTCCTGGCAAGTTGGCGCCCATGACCGGAACGCCGGCGCGTACTGCCGTCATCACGGCTGCTCCATAAGCTTGCCAGGGCCAGGCCTGGTTTTTCCAGCGCAGGGCACTTTGTACTTGCTGCTCGGTGGCGCTTGGTTTGAGCGGCGCGGTACTGACCCCGGCGTCTGCCATTTCCAACGCGACGGCGGCGAGTTGCCCGCGCGACGCCAGCAAGGCGATGGTCTGTTGCTCCAGTAGTTGATGTTCAGCGGCGTCGTGCTGCTCGCCCAGCAGAAGAACGTCAGCGGGCAGCAGGGCGTCCAGCCGGGCAGCTGTGGCAGTGGCCACGCTGGCATCCATGGGCCGTAGCACGGGCGATTCAGGCGGGCCCGCGCAGGCGCCTAAAAAAGCAAAGCAAGCAGCAATCCACAGCGCACGCGCCAATCGGCAATAACCCATGCGGAGATACTAAGGCTTTCCGCCAGAACTGCTTGCTGTGCTGGTCAATTAGCCCCTGTTTTTATGCCCCTGTTCCTGAGTCAACGCCTGTCGGTTCTGCACCGGTCAGCATCAGCCCGTGTGGTGATGACGCTGCTGTTTGCTCTGGCTGCTGCCGAGCTCTGCGATTGGCTGCATACACCGCTGCCGTGGATGATAGGCCCCCTGCTGACAACCGCCCTGTTGTCCATGCTGGGCATGCCGACAGCGAGCTGGACGCCGCTGCGCAATGCTGGTCAATGGACCATAGGCGCCGCGCTGGGTCTGTATTTCACGCCGCAGGTGGTGACGCTGGTCGCCAGCTTGTGGTGGGCCTTTTTGCTCAATATTGTCTGGGCACTCGGTCTCGGTTTGGCATTTGGAGCCTGGTTGCATCGGGTCCATCACGGACCTGGGCCCTTTCATGTCCGCGAGCTGTCTCGCGTCACGACCTACTTTTCTGCGCCGATTGGTGCGGCGTCAGAAATGACCTTGATGGGCGAGCGCCATGGCGCCCAGACTGCGCTGGTGGCGTCCAGCCATAGTCTTAGAGTGCTGCTGGTCACTGTGCTGATCCCCTTTGGTTTTCAATGGGCAGGGGTGCAGGGCCTGGACAACGCTCTGCCGGGCGCGCGGCTGGTCCACTGGCCTGGTCTGGTGGTGCTGGCGGGGCTGACCGGCATGGGCTGCTTGGCCATGGTCTGGTGCCGACGCACCAATCCCTGGTTTATTGGCGCCTTGATGGTGTCGTTGGTGTTGACCGCCTGCGGTGTGACGCTGTCCGGCATTCCCCAAACCATGACCAATACGGCGCAACTGGTGATTGGGATCAGTCTTGGGGTGCGCTTTACCCGCAGCTTTGTGCATCTTGCGCCACGCTGGCTGGGGTCGGTTGCGCTGGCAACACTGGTCATGATGGTGTTAAGCGCCGGCTTCGCTTGGCTGCTTGCCCAGCTCATGCCGGTGCATTGGGCGACCCTGTTGCTGGGCACTGCACCCGGCGGAATTGCCGAGATGGCGATCACCGCCAAGGTTCTGCAGTTGGGTGTACCGCTGGTCACGGCCCTGCACGTGACGCGCCTGGCAGCGGTCTTGCTGCTGGTGGAGCCCGCTTACCGATGGTTTTTCGAGGACTCCGGGGGAAGAGCGCGCTAGTGCAGGGAGATGGGCGTCGTAGCGAGGCCGCTGTAGCCTTCGAGGGTGTCTTCGATTTCTTGCTGTGACGGCGTGTTTTGTGCCCACGCACTGAGGCGCTGCTGGAACATTTCTGCCCAGGATCCGTCCAGATACACCTCTTTGCCCGACCGTTTATCGACGATCTCAAAACCGTTTCGGGCCAGCTCAGGTACGGTTGGCACGGGTGCAAATTCTTCCGGTGCATTGGCATGGATTTGCACCACTACAAAAGATTCAGAGTCGTAAAGCATGTGCATGAATGATTTCCCTGGTGCGTTCTGCACCGTCCTGCACAGTAGATAGCAACATTGGCCTGTATTTCAAGACTGTGGTCTTTCGGCATGCGCGGACTGCGCAAAATGCCACAGATTTGCCCTTTTGCCTTTGCCTTTGCTTACGGCCGGAGGGCTTGCGTAAGCTGCTGGTCGATGAAATCGCCGTTTTGCTGGGTGATCCGGTTGCGTACAGGCACAAATCCCAGTGAGGGGGCATACCAGATTTCCACAGTTTGATCGTATTCGCGGCGTGGTTTGCGGGTCAGTTTGAGCGTGTTCAGGGTGCCCGCCGGAAGCTGCAATATTTCTTCACTTTCTATGTTGAACGTCCAGGTGTCTGCATCACGCGGTCCGGCGGTGTAGAGCGTAATGCTGCTGCCAGCCGGAAAATCACCCGGCCGGGCCGCCAGCATGCCACCGAGTTGCAGAAAAACGCTCACCCGGTCCTGCGCACCTTCTATCCACTTCGCGTCGGGGGTGTTGGCGCTGAAGGTGATCTTGCCCTGATCGGCTTGAAAGTGTGCCGCCAGTTCGCTTTTAAACTTGTCAGCAAAGCGGGTCGGCGCCAGTCCAGCGGTTCCGATCTGGCCGACGCTGGTCATGCTGCGTGAGCCGATAAACAGCGCGCTGACCTTCATCGTGGCATCGTAGCGACTGCCTTCGTTGTGCCATGCCAGTTCGGCATTGGCCTGGTAGTTGAGCCCCTTGGACGTGCCATGAACCTTGTATTGCAAGAGCACCGACCCTGGCAGGCTCACGGCGGTAACGGCTGTGGTTTGCGGTCCTGCCGCAGCGGGAGTTTCGGTTCGGATGGCGGCGGGCTCGGCAACTTCAGCGACCACTGCGGTGCGGGTCTGGTTGCTGGAGGGGGATTCGGCGGGGCTAGGCGCAATCTCGGGCGCTACAACATCAATAGCTAAAGGTGCTTGATTTACCTGGGCTGCGGTGCTAACCGGCTTGTTTTTGGGGGCTGTGACGCGCGCTGGTGGCGCCGCTTCGGGCTTTGCCGGTCGCGCGGCGACAGGCTCGGCCAGGGCCTGCAATGCAATGCTGCGGGTGGAAAAAGCCCGGGCGGGTCCGGCGTGGGATGGCCGCGTCGCACCGAGTTGCGCCGGCGCGGCCTGCAGCAGCATCACATGTGCCGCCATCACCAGCAGCGTCAGCGTGGTGAGCAGTCGCCACGACGGTAATCCTGCTGAGGTCGTCATGGCGGGGGTGTCGGGGTCGGGGGCGTCATTCTCTAAAATAGGGCATCGACACGAAGGCTTTTTGGATCAGCCTATCGTACTTTGTCTCTTTATTTGGGACGCCAGGCACCGGTAACAACCTTGCCTTCAGGATTTTGATGAAACTCGCTACCTACAAAGATGGCTCACGTGACGGCCAACTGGTCGTGGTCTCCCGCGATTTGACCAGCGCCCACTATGCGACCGGTATTGCCGGCAAGTTGCAGCAGGTGCTGGACGACTGGAACTTCATGTCGCCCCAATTGCAGGACTTGTACCAAACCCTGGACAGTGGCAAGGCGCGCCACGCGTTTCCGTTCGATCCGACTCGCTGCATGGCGCCCTTGCCCAGGGCTTACCAGTGGGTGGATGGCTCGGCCTACCTCAGCCATGTGGAAAGGCTGCGCCAGGCCCGCCGGGCAGAATTGCCACCCGCCCTCTACACCGATCCCCTGATGTACCAGGGTGGCAGCGACCACTTCAGCGGGCCTTGCGATGATGTGCTGGTTGCCAGCGAGGCCTTTGGCGTCGACTTTGAAGCCGAAGTCGCGGTGGTCACCGGAGATGTTCCGATGGGTGTTAGCCCCGAACCGGCGCTTGATGGCATACGGCTGGTGATGCTGGCCAACGACGTGTCGCTGCGCCATCTGATGCCCGATGAACTGGCCAAAGGCTTCGGCTTTGTGCAAAGCAAGCCGGCGACCGCCTTCAGTCCGGTGGCGGTCACGCCGGACGAGCTGGTCTTTAATGGAGCCAGCGCTTGGAAAAGCGGCCGCCTGCACCTGAGCCTGCAAAGCATCTGGAACGGCCGCAAGGTCGGCCTATGCGAGGCCGGACCCGACATGCACTTTGACTTTGGCCAGCTGATCGCCCACCTCTGCAAAACCCGCCCTGTGCGCGCCGGCAGCTTGTTGGGCTCGGGTACCGTGAGCAACCGGGACTGGAGCCACGGCTACAGTTGCATTGCCGAGAAGCGGGCGATGGAAACCATTGAAGACGGAGCGCCCCAGACGGAATTCATGAAGTTTGGCGACACCATCCGCATCGAGGTCAAGGGCAAGGACGGCCAGTCGGTGTTT
>JANMBW010000265.1:0-6365 GCA_031360565.1 Polaromonas sp. | reverse complement strand
AAACGGTGATCGGACCGATTGACCCCGGTGCCCGGCGACTCACTTGGCGTCCGTCAGAAATTTCTCCACCTGTTGGGCATTGATGGCCCCTGGAACCCGCGATCCATCCGCGAAAAACATGGTCGGCGTTCCCGTTATCTTGTGCTTGCGGCCAAAGTCGATGTTGCGATCCACCGCGGCGGTGTCGCAAGTGGCTTTGGCAACTGGCTGGTCTCGCACCATCAGGTCTTGCCAGGCCTTACTCCGGTCTTTGGCGCACCAGATACTCTTGGACTTGTCGGTCGAGTCCGGCCCCAAGATGGGGTACAGGAACATGTACACCGTGACATCGGAGATCTTCTGCAAATCCCGCTCAAAGCGTTTGCAGTAGCCGCAATTGGGGTCTTCAAACACCACCATCTTGCGCTTGCCATTGCCGCGAACCACCGTGAAGGCGTCTTTCAGGGGCAGCGTTCCAAAGTCGATGGCGCTCAATTTATCGACCCGCTCCTCGGTCAGGTTGCGCTTGGCCTTGGTGTCGATGAGGTTGCCCTGGAGTAAAAAATTGCCCTCGGCGTCGGTGTAAAAAATCTCGGTCTCATTGACGCGGACCTCGTACAAACCAGACATCGGGGTCTTGCTGACTTCATCGATTTTGGAAAATGCGGGAAGCCGTTCCGCCAGATTCTTGCGAATGGCGGCTTCCTGTGCGAAGGCCATGCCGGAGCCCAGCAAGGCCAGGCTCAGGGCCACCAGGCCAAGGCGCGACAGGGTTTGGGTAAATATCATGCTCTGTTCCTGCTTTCTCAAATAATTTATAAACCACTGGCGCGCCGGGTCACCCACGACTTCAACCACCCGCTTTGTGCAAACCCCCGCATGCCCCAATGCCGCAGGGCCTGCCAGCGCGCGTCGGTCTGCGAAAACAGTCCGTGCAGTCCGTCGGTGACCAGCCCCATCGCCGCCACGTCGGTCCGGCGCATGCGCTCATAGCGTCGCAGCAACTTTTCATCGCCCAGAGACCGCCAGTATTCGCGCTTGGCAATCACCTCGCTCAACGCGCTCACATCTGCCAGGCCGAGATTCAATCCCTGACCCGCCAGTGGATGCACGGTGTGCGCCGCGTCCCCTGCCAGGGCCCAACCTGGTCCAACCCAGCGGTCGGCCTGAGACAGCGCCAACGGCCAGCTGGTGCGCCGGCTGACCAGCTTTAGGTCTCCTGCAAGACTCAAACAGCTGGACTGCAGGGCGGCGCAAAAGGCATCATCGTCCATAGCCTCCAGCAGCATCGCGCGTTCCACAGAGACAGACCACACCAGCGCCACAGAGTTCCCCTGGGCCCCAGACATCGGCAACAGGGCCAGCACGTCGCCACCACTGAACCACTGCCTGGCGACACCCCGGTGCGGCTGGCTGCACTCCAGGCGCGCCGCGATGGCTTTTTGCAAATAGGGCTTGACGCGCCAGTCGGTGGCCAGCGCCTGCCGGCTGCTGCTGGTCTGGCCTTCACAAATGACTTGCAATGAAGCTTTGACCGGCTCACCTACCGATTGAATCAGCGCCTGATAGCGCACCGCCTCCCCAAGCTGCTGCTCGAGGACCGGCACGTCGACGATCCAGGCCAGGGCGGCTTGCTCGGTACCTGATGCCGAAAAATCAAGCCGGGCGCCGTGCGCGTCGTCGGCATCCCACACCTGCATGTCCAACACCGGCGTCGCATTGGAGGCATCTGGCCACGCCCTCAGGCTCTCCAGCAGGCGTTTTGAAGCCATATTCAGGGCGTAGGCCCGAACATCACCCGCAGGGTGGGCGTTGGCAAGTGGGGGTTCGTTCTGGGAAGTCCGGGCCGGAGCGGCAACCAATGCAACCCGCAGGCGCTGCTGTGCCAGCGATAGCGCCAGGCAGCGACCCACTACGCCATCGCCGCGAATACAGACATCAAATGACTGGGACATAAGCTATCTTAATTGGCAGGGCAAAATTGGGGTGCCAGATCGACTTTAGCCCTACGCCTCCGACAAGGACATCCCTACCGTGAGCCACTCCCTTACTACGCCAAGCCTTACTCCGATTGAACCCAAGCCGCTGGAGCCGCGAGCCGATGTCACGGCAGTGATTTCCCAGCTTATCGTTTACCCAGTGAAGTCCTGCGCTGGCGTGGCGGTCCGTGAGGCGATCTTGACAGAGACAGGGCTGGAGTTTGACCGCGCCTGGATGGTGGTGGACGAGCGCGGGGATTTTTTGACCCAGCGGGAGCTGCCGCGCATGGCGCTGATTCAGCCGCAGCTCAAGACCTACGACATGGTGTTACGCGCTCCGGGCATGCTGGCCTTGCACGTCAAGCTGGACGAGGTGGAGGCGCCGGTGCGCGTTCGGGTTTGGGAAGATGACGTAGCCGCTTACGACATGGGCCCGATTGCTGCCCAGTGGTTCACAGATTTTTTGGGCCAACCGGCGCGCCTGGTGCGTTTTGATCCTGATCACACACGGCTTTCCGATTTGCAGTGGACTGCGGGCATCCACGCGACCAACCAGTTCAGTGACGGCTTCCCGCTGCTCCTGACCAGCCAGGCGTCTTTGGCGGGATTGAATCAGAAGCTGGACGCGGCCGGCTCGCCGCTAGTCAATATGTTGCGGTTTCGCCCCAATATCGTGATAGACGACCCTGTCAACGCGGCGCCAGGCGAGGCGCTGGCAGCCCATGATGAAGATCGCCTGCAAGATCTGTTTATTGCGACGGAGCAGGGCACCGTGCAATTGAAGGCCGTCAAGCCCTGCCCGCGCTGCCCGATTGCCAATGTTGATCCGGTCACGGCCAGTGTGAGCCCCGAGGTTAATGATCTGCTGCAGAGCTACCGGAAAAATGACCGACTCGGCGGCGCCCCGACGTTCGGCATGAACCTCATCGTGATCCATGGAGACGACCATCTGCTCCGCACCGGTCAAGCCGTGACAGGCAGCTACCGGTTTGACTAGGCCAGTACCCCTGGGGCCTATCGCAATGCATCGAATACACTCCAAGGTTGTGTTTTTGAAGGGTTGTCATGAGTTTGAAGTGCGGCATCGTAGGCTTGCCCAACGTCGGTAAATCGACCCTTTTCAACGCCCTGACCAAGGCGGGCATCGCGGCAGAAAATTACCCCTTTTGCACCATCGAGCCGAATGTGGGTATCGTGGAAGTGCCAGACCAGCGCCTGGATGCGCTGGCCGCAATTGTGAGTCCGCAAAAGATTCAGCGCGCGATCGTCGAATTTGTCGATATCGCCGGTCTGGTAGCTGGAGCCAGCACCGGTGAAGGGCTGGGCAACAAGTTTCTGGCACATATCCGCGAAACCGATGCCACCGTGAATGTGGTGCGCTGTTTTGAAGACGACAACGTGATTCATGTGGCGGGCAAGGTCGACCCGATTTCGGATATCGAAGTGATTCAAACCGAACTGTGCCTGGCCGATCTGGCAGCGGTTGAAAAAGCCCTGCACCGTGTCACCAAGACTGCCCGTTCGGGTGACAAGGAGTCCATCAAGTTGGTGGCCATCCTTGAAAAATGCCAGGCGGTCCTGAATCAGGCCAAACCCGTGCGCAGCCTCGAATTCAGCAAAGAAGAAATACCGCTGCTGCAGCAGTTCTTCCTGATCACTGCCAAGCCCGCGATGTTTGTAGCCAATGTGGCCGAAGACGGTTTTGAGAACAATCCCTATCTGGATCGCCTAAAGGCCTACGCCGCCGAACAGAAGGCACCGGTGGTGGCAATCTGCGCCAAGATGGAAGCCGAGATGGCCGACATGGATGAAGAAGACAAGAAGATGTTTCTTGCCGAGATCGGCCAGGACGAGCCGGGCCTGAACCGTCTGATTGTTGCCGCCTACAAGCTGCTGGGTCTGCAAACTTATTTCACGGCAGGCGTCAAAGAAGTTCGCGCCTGGACCATTCACGTCGGCGACACCGGCCCGCAGGCTGCGGGGGTAATTCATACCGACTTTGAAAAAGGCTACATCCGGGCCCAGACCATCGCCTTCGATGACTACATTGCGTTCCAGGGTGAACAGGGCGCCAAAGACGCCGGCAAGATGCGCAGCGAGGGAAAGGAATATGTTGTCAAGGATGGTGATGTGATGAATTTTCTGTTCAGCTCCTGAGAAACGTTTGACTGCAGGTTTTGTAGTGGGCTGCCCTAAAAAAAGCCCCGTTAATGAGCCCCCAAGATCTGATCTGATTTGTTGGTGGGGGTTCGTCGCCATTCAAGTTATCGACTGGCAAAGAGCCGGTACACCAATGCGTCGATGACAGCCTGGATCAGACGATCTCGCCGCCAAAAAGATTCGGCACTTTCGCTTGATCCAATCCTTGCTTTCGAATCGCATTGCTAGCGAAATGTACGGGCAGCGGCAACCATGCTTTGTTGACGTCAACGAAAAACAACTTGCATAATGAAACACATTTACAGGAGTAGACCCATGCTTAGATTGGCAAGAAATTACGTCGTTACCGCCCTGATTGCAGGCTTGACCTGCGGCATGGTGCATGCCGCGGGTCAACAGGAGGTCAAGGGTAAGCAACACAAGCTGCCAGCAACGCTCGACACTGTGCAATGGGGATGGTTCGACCTCAAGGAACCGCCCAAATTGACCATTGACTCCGGCGACACGGTCTCTGTCGAAACGATGATGCACAGTCACGACAAAGTCCGGGACGGTGTGACGATGCAGGAGTTGATTGCACTGCGAAAGTCCAATCCAGGTGGCGGCCCGCATTCCCTGACTGGCCCGATTTATGTCAACGGCGCGGAGCCGGGGGACGTGCTTGAAATTCGCATCAAGAAAATCGTGCCGAAGGCTTTCGGTATCACCTTCAATCTGCCGGGCACCGAATTTCCGACGATAGGCGCGCTCGCGTCCGAAATGCCTGACGGGTACGTCAACCACATGAAGCTTGACTTGAAAAAGATGCAGGCTGAGTTCAAGCCCGGCATCGTTGTCGACTTGAAGCCATTTCCAGGCACTCTGGCGGTTGGGCTTGATCCGAGCGATCCGACACCGCGTAAGGGCGGTGTGCCAGACGGTGCCGGGTCCAGTCTTCGCCCCTGGAAGAATGGCGGCAACATGGACATCAACGAACTGCAGGTCGGGTCCAAGCTGTTCCTCCCTGTGAACCAGAAGGGCGGCCTGATCTGGACGGGTGACTCTCACTGCCGGCAGGGCAACGGCGAAGTCAATTTGACGGCGCTCGAATGCTCGTTCAAGGAAATTGCGCTTCAGGTCATCGTTCACAAAAACATGAAAATTGACTTTCCGCGCATTGAGACGGAAACGCACTGGATCTCCACCGGCTTTGACGAGGACTTGAACAAGGCCATGGTGATTGCGACCCGCGAAGCTGTCAACCGCCTGGTAGAGCAAAAAGAGGTTCCGCTGACAAAGTACGAGGCTTATTCGCTGGTTTCAATGGTGGGCGACTGCCGGGTTTCGCAGGTGGTTGATATCCGCAAGGGTGTTCACTGCATGATCCCCAAATCGATCTTCACTGCGAAGAAGTAAGCCTGTATTTCCATGAGGGCGATTTTTACTATTGCCCTTGTCGTGATCTTCTCATCCGGCTTGACGCTGCGGCAAGCTGCCGCAGCGTCGCCATTTCACGTGATCGCAACCACCACCGATATTCAGGCCCTGGTTGCGGCCATCGCCGGTGACAAGGTGGTGGTGGAGAGCTTGGCGGCCCCCACCCAGGACCCGCACTCCCTTGAGCTGAAACCGAATCAACTCATGCGTCTGCGTTCGGCATCTCTGGTCGTGCGTATTGGTCTGGATCACGAACCCTGGCTGGAGCGCACGCAATTTACCGCGCCAGTTCTGAACCTGTCGAAAAATGTACGCCTGCTGCAGACTGAAACGCCTCGGTTGCGCGTGGAGCGCAGGGCGCATGTGCATGCTTTCGGCAATCCGCACTATTGGCTGGATCCGGAAAATGCAAAAGCAATGGCGATATCAATCTCTCACGAGATGGGCAGGTTGCTACCCACCGACAAGGCATATTTCGATGCCAACCGCAACAAGTTTATCCAGCAGGTGGATGAGCGAATGTCGACCTGGAAAAAAGTGCTGGCCCCGCATGCGGGGACCAGGATCGTTGTTGTGCACGACACCTGGGTCTATTTTGCTGACCGCTTTCAACTGGCGATCGTTGCCGCTGCCGAGGCGACGCCGGGTGTTCCACCCTCGCCAGCGGAACTGGCCAAACTCTATTTGCGCATGAGGGAATCACGGGTACGTCTGGTAGTTGCAGATCCAAATTCGAGCGACTCGCTGGTGAGGCAAATAGCCGCCTATGGCAACGCACGGGTCGTGGCCCTGGTTCCCTCAGTGGGGGCCGACCCGAACGCACGCGACTAC
>JANMBW010000246.1:0-3867 GCA_031360565.1 Polaromonas sp. | reverse complement strand
GCCGGAATTCGTCGCACGGCACATCATCCGCGAGACCAGGTCCTACCTCGATTCGCTCGCACCGCCCTTCTTCCGTGCGCTGGTGGACTACGCGCAGGATGGCTCGTATTCGTGGCATTGCCCGGGGCACTCGGGCGGCGTGGCTTTTTTGAAAAGCCCGGTTGGCCAGATGTTCCACCAGTTTTTTGGCGAGAACATGCTGCGCGCCGACGTCTGCAACGCGGTAGAGGAGTTGGGCCAGCTGCTCGACCACGACGGCGCGATTGGCGCCAGCGAGCGCAATGCCGCACGCATCTTCAACGCCGACCATTGCTTTTTTGTCACCAATGGCACCTCTACCAGCAACAAGATGGTTTGGCATCACACCGTGGCACCGGGCGACGTGGTGGTGGTCGACCGCAATTGCCACAAGTCGATCTTGCACGCCATCATCATGACCGGTGCGATTCCGGTGTTTTTGAAGCCTACGCGCAACCACTTCGGCATCATCGGACCGATTCCGCAGAGCGAATTTGAACCGGACGCCATTCGGGCAAAAATCGCCGCCAATCCGCTGCTCAAAGGCGTGAAGGCGTCCGAAGTCAAACCACGCGTCATGACCTTGACCCAGTCCACCTATGACGGCGTGTTGTACAACACAGAAACCATCAAGGGCATGCTGGATGGCTACATCGACAACCTGCACTTTGACGAAGCATGGCTACCGCATGCGGCCTTCCATCCGTTTTATGGTACCTACCACTCGATGGGCAAGAACCGCATCCGGCCCAAAAATGCGGTGGTATACGCCACCCAGTCGATCCACAAATTGCTGGCGGGCATCAGCCAGGCCAGTCATGTGCTGGTGCAGGACTCGCAGGATGTCAAGCTCGACCGGCATCTGTTCAATGAGGCCTATCTGATGCACACCTCCACCTCGCCGCAGTACAGCATCATTGCCAGCTGTGATGTGGCTGCGGCCATGATGGAGCCACCGGGTGGTACTGCGCTGGTGGAGGAAAGCATTGCCGAGGCGCTGGATTTCCGGCGCGCCATGCGCAAGATTGACGACGAATACGGCGCCGACTGGTGGTTCAAGGTCTGGGGCCCGGACAAGCTGGTGGACGAGGGCATCGGCGAGGCCAAGGACTGGATCATCAAGGGCGAATCACGTAGCAAAAAAACCGCCAAAAATGGCGCCGCCAACTGGCACGGCTTTGGGCAGATGGCTACCGGCTTCAACATGCTGGACCCGATCAAGTCGACCATCGTCACGCCGGGGCTGGACTTGAACGGCAAGTTTGCCAAGACCGGTATTCCGGCCAGCATCGTGACCAAATTTTTGACCGAGCACGGAGTGGTGGTGGAAAAAACCGGTCTCTACAGCTTCTTCATCATGTTCACCATTGGCATCACCAAGGGCCGCTGGAACACCCTGTTGACGGCCTTGCAGCAGTTCAAGGATGACTATGACAAGAACCAGCCGATGTGGCGCATCCTGCCCGAGTTCTGCCAGAAATATCCGAAGTATGAGCGCATGGGGCTGGCTGATTTGTGCCGGCACGTGCACGCCCTGTACGCGAAATACGATATTGCGCGACTGACCACAGAGGTCTACCAGAGCGAGCTTGAACCGGCCATGAAACCCAGCGACGCCTACGCCAACATTGCGCATCGCACCACTGAGCGCGTCGAGATTGATCACCTTGAAGGGCGCATCACCGTTGGCCTGGTCACGCCGTACCCGCCGGGTATTCCGCTGCTGATTCCCGGCGAAGTTTTCAACCGGAAGATTGTGGATTATTTGAAATTCGCGCGCGAGTTCAACTCACAGTGCCCAGGTTTTGAAACCGACATTCACGGCCTGGTTGAAGAAGTCGATGCCAAGGGCAAGCTACGCTATTACGCGGATTGTGTGAGCAAGTAGTGGCCAGGCTAAATTGCTATTTATTTAGTAGCAACTGGCGCACGAATCTGTTGGGCTGACGGCCCGTTTTATCGCATAAAGCGACTTTTAGCTGGCGTCTGACGGCTCGGCGATACCGCCCACCACGTGGCTAAAGCCGCCATCGACATACGTAATTTCGGCGCTGACGCCGCCGGCCAGATCGCTCAGCAAGAACGCGGCAACATTGCCGACATCATCAATGGTCACGTTGCGGCGAATCGGAGAAGCTTCGGCAACCACGCTCAAGATCTTGCCAAAGCCCTTGATACCGCTGGCCGCCAGGGTCTTGATCGGGCCGGCGCTGATGCCGTTGACCCGCATGCCTTTCGGTCCCAGTGATTCGGCCAGGTAACGCACCGAGGCCTCCAGGCTGGCTTTGGCCAGGCCCATGGTGTTGTAGTTGGGAACCATGCGCACAGCGCCGAGGTAGGTAAGTGTGAGCAGCGCGGACTTTTTGTTCAGGTAGGGCAGGGCGGCTTTGGCCATTGCTGGAAAGCTGTAGGCGCTGATATCGTGGGCGATTTTGAAACCCTCGCGGCTCAAGCCGTCCAGAAAGTCACCGGCAATGGCTTCACGCGGGGCGTAGCCAATGCTGTGGACAAAGCCATCGAAGGTCGGCCAGGTGGCGGACAGATCGGTAAACATCTTGCTGATCTGTTCGTCGCTGCCCACGTCGCAATCAAAAATGAGTTTGGAGCCAAAGTCGGCGGCAAACTCGGTGATGCGGTCCTTGAATCGCTCGCCCACATAGCTGAAAGCCAGCTCGGCACCTTGCGCATGGCAGGCTTTTGCAATGCCATACGCAATCGACCGATTCGACAGCACGCCGGTGATGAGCAATTTTTTGCCGCTGAGAAATCCGTTGACGCTTGCCATGTCTGATCTCCTGAAGTGAACGAGTGGCGCCGCAGACGCTGGCCACTCAAGTAGTGCAGAATTGTCGCATGCGGGATTTGACTTTCTTGAGAGCGATGGTGATGGTCGGACTGACTTGCCTCGCTGCCCCATCGCAGGGTGCCCACGCGTATGCCCAATTTGGCGACATCCAGTATGGCCCCGACTTTCGGCATTTCAGCTACGTCAACCCCGCAGCTCCCAAGGGCGGCGAAATTCGCATGGTGCCGCCCACCCGGCCAACCAATTTCGACAAATTCAATCCGTTCACGCTGCGCGGCACCGCACCCTACGGTATTGCCGCTCTGATGGTTGAGAGTCTTCTGGTCGGCAACTCTGAAGAGCCGACCACGTCTTACGGCCTGCTGGCTGACGATGTGCAGGTAGCGCCTGATCGCTTGTCAGCGAGCTTTCGGATCAGCGAGAAGGCGCGTTTTCATGACGCAACGCCGGTACTCGCCGCTGACGTGGTTCACTCTTTCACGCAACTCACCGGCAAGCTGGCTGCGCCGCAGTACCGGACGATCTACGCCGAGGTCAAGGCCGCCGTAGCGGTGTCCGATCGGATCGTGCGCTTTGACTTCGCCACCCCGAATCCGGAGCTGCCGCTGGTGGTCGGCGGCATGCCGGTTTTTAGCCAGCGCTGGGGCGGCGGCAAACCCTTTGACAAGATTGTGTCGGAGCCTCCTATTGGTTCTGGCCCCTACAAGCTAGCCAGCCTGGCGATGGGCCGCGACATCACCTACGTACGCGACCCAAACTATTGGGGCCGGGAGGTTCCGGCGCGGGTCGGGCATTTCAACTTCGACCGCATCACCTTCAAGATTTACCTGGATGAGACTTCTCGGTTTGAGGGACTCAAGGCCGGCGAATACGATTTTCTGCGTGAGTTCATTTCACGCAACTGGGCCCGCCAATACACCGGCAAGGCGTTCAACTCTGGCGAGTTGGCCAAGCGGGCCTTTGCAAACCGGAATCCAGGCGACTTTCAGGGCTACGTTTTTAATTTGCGCAAACCCAAGTTTCAGGATGTGCGCGTCAGGCGC
>JANMBW010000241.1:0-3487 GCA_031360565.1 Polaromonas sp. | reverse complement strand
GAGTTGCGTGAGCTGCAGGGCACCGTCAACCCGTTAGACGAGCTGGGCGCGCGCATGGCCAAGCGTTACCGGCTGATTTGCTTTGACGAGTTTCATGTGGCGGACATCACGGACGCCATGATCCTGCATCGCTTGCTGGTGGCGCTGTTTGACCACGGTGTGGGGTTTGTCACCACGTCCAACTTCAAGCCTGATGACCTCTACCCGAACGGCCTGCACCGTGACCGGATTTTGCCTGCCATCGCGCTGCTTAAAGAACATCTGGATGTACTTGGGGTTGACAACGGCACCGACTACCGGCGCCGTACCCTGGAGCAGGTCCAGCTTTACCACACGCCTTTGGGCGAGGAGGCCGATCTCGCGATGACCGATGCCTTCAATCGCGTAGCGGAATCGCGCGACGAGAACCCGGTGCTGCAAATTGAATCACGTCAGATCCAGGCCAGACGCAAGGCCGGCGGTGCGGTGTGGTTTGACTTCAAGACACTTTGCGGTGGACCACGCTCTCAGAATGATTATCTTGAGATCGCAACCCAGTTTCATACGGTGCTTTTGAGCGATGTTCCGGCCATGCCGGTACGGATGGCTTCTGAAGCCAGGCGCTTTACCTGGCTGGTGGATGTGCTTTACGACCGCCGCGTCAAACTCATCCTGTCGGCAGCCGTCCCGCCTGATGCGTTGTATACCGAAGGGCCTCTGGCGCATGAATTTCCGCGCACGGTCTCTCGACTCAGCGAAATGCAGTCCGCAGAGTTTTTGGCTCTGGCGCGCAGGAATGTGGACACCACTCTGACATGAGACAACCGTTTTTGATTTTTTTGCTAAACAGCTGCCTGATGACGGTGCAAGCCCAGTCGGTAGAAACTTCCACGCCGATGGTTGGGGCGCCGGTCGTTACACCAGAAGGCGAGCGCGCACGCATTGCGGGCGAGCGGGCTCGGCTGGAAGCGGGGTACGCGGCAGAAAATACCCAGTGCTACCGGAAGTTCCAGGTCACCAATTGCCTGGAAGAGGTCAAGGTTCGACGGCGCGAGGCCATGGCAGATCTTCGGCGACAGGAAATCTCGCTCAATGAGCAGGACCGTCGTGCCAAGGCGGCCGAGCAACTTCAAAAAACCGAAGATAAAGTTTCTCCAGCAAAGCAGCAGGCAGAGGCCGACCGACGCGCCGCCGCGGTGAGGGATTTTGAATCCAGGCTAGATCGCGAGAAGCAGGGTAAGTTGGATAGGCAGATCAAACAGTCTGGTGAAAAGGCCAAGGGTGACGCCAGTGCCAGGCGTGTTACGGATGCACAAGACAAGGCGGCAGCTCGTGCAGGCAAGCAGGCCGCAGCGGCTGAGGAGGCGAAAAAGTTTGCTGCCCGGCAAGTCAAGGCGAAGGAGCGTCAGGACCGCAACGAGCGTGAGATGCTCAGCCGGTCCAAGCCCGGCGCAAACCCCTTGCCCGTCCCTCCCTAAGCGGGCGAATCACGAATCACGAATCATGAATCAAGCTTCGAGTGGCTCGAGTTTGACAATCACCAGCGACAGGTTGTCGCCGCCGCCTCGTGCGCGGGACCGGGCTTTCTGAATCAGGAACTCGGTCGCTTCACGTGGGGACAGCATCGACAAAGCTGATCCCATTTCGCTTGGACTGAAGTAGTGCCACACGCCATCGCTGCAGGCAATCAGCACATCGTTGGGACGCAGTTGGGGAATCAGATGGTGGCTGATGGGGGGTGCTTCTTCTGTACCCAGACAACCCATGAGAATATTGGACTGCGGATGGACATTGGCCTCCTGCTCGGTGATTTCGCCTTTGTCGACCAGCGTTTGCACATAGGAGTGGTCGGTCGTCCGGTGAACCAGTTTGCTGCCATGAAAGTGGTAGATGCGGGAATCACCGGTATGTACCCAATGGCAGTCGCCAGCCGGGTTGATCATGAAAGCGGCAAGTGTGCTGTGCGGTTCCTGCTCGGCCGAGATGGCCGTCAACTTGATCACCAAATGGGCCTCTTCAATGATCTGCTTGAGCATGGATGGCGCGTCGTCGGTGTCGGGGGAGTAACGCTCAAATAATTGTTTGGCGGTCATCATGACCTGATCGGAGGCCTTTCGTCCGCCGCTGCGTCCGCCCATGCCATCCGCAACAATACCAAGCAGGCAGCCCGTCATCCGCGGGTGACTGATCAGGTTGACCTGGTCCTGTTGGTAGTCCCGGTCGCCCTTGTGAATGCCAGTGGACGCCGTGATTCGATAACCTTTTGACATGGTGCAATTCTCCGGCTGTCTGGCCTCGATTTATCGCTATAAAGCTCGTATTATGAGAGTAAGCAGCGCGCGTCCATAACCATCTTGTACTTAAATTTGCACTCTCCGCACCGGCGCCTGATCGACCTTAAAATCGAGCATGCTGACCTGGACGCACTCATCGACACCACTGCCCACGCAGCACCGATCGACGAATTGATGCTCAGGCGCCTTAAAAAGCGGCGCTTATTGCTTCGCGATCAAATTTCACGCATTGAATTGTCGCTGGATCCCCCCGAATCGGCATGATGGACCTCGAATATGAAGTCCGGGCGGCTTTTGCGCCGGATGGCATCCTGTCTCGTACCGTCAAACCATTTGTGTCGCGGAGCGGCCAAACTGACATGGCACTAGCGGTCGCGCGCGCCATCGAGCAGTCAGAAGCGCTGGTGGTAGAAGCCAGTACCGGGGTCGGTAAAACCTTTTCTTATCTTGTTCCGGCCTTGTTAAGTGGTGAACGGGTATTGATTTCCACTGCGACCAAGGCTTTGCAGGACCAGTTGTTTTGTCGTGATTTGCCCAAGTTGGTCGAAGCTTTGGGTTCACCCGTGCGTACCGCGTTGTTGAAAGGTCGTGCCAGCTACGTCTGTCTGCATCGTCTGTCCTTGGCTGTTCAGGACGCGCATGCCGGAGACCGTGTTTCGGCCCGCTCTCTGTCCAGCATTGACCAATGGGCACGGCTGACGCGGACCGGTGACCTGAGCGAGTTGCCGGGGCTGGACGAGCGGTCTCCCTTGATTCCCTTGGTGACGTCAACGCGTGAGAACTGCCTGGGAGCGCAATGCCCCCAGTTTCGGAGTTGCCATGTGAACCTGGCCAGACGCGAGGCATTGGCAGCTGATGTGGTGGTGATCAACCATCATTTATTTTTTGCCGATCTGGCCGTGCGCGAATCTGGCGTTGCAGAACTGCTGCCCTCTGTGCGCATCGCCATTTTTGACGAGGCCCATCAATTGAATGAAACCGGCGTGCAGTTCTTGGGCAGAACTCTGACGACCGGACAGCTGCTGGACTTTTGCCGTGACATCCTGGCCGCTGGTTTGCAATTTGCCAGAGGCTTGGTCGACTGGCAGCAGATAACGGGTAATTGTGAAAGGGCAGCCCGGCAATTGAGGCTGTGCGCAGGCTCGCAGTATGCCGGAAGCAAGCTGCGCTGGACCACGCCAGCCCCGGAAAATATTGACCCCAAGGCTTGGGCC
>JANMBW010000474.1:0-2441 GCA_031360565.1 Polaromonas sp. | reverse complement strand
CGCGCTGATTTTGTCGGGCTGGCGTGGTTTTTACAGCTGGCTGGGACGCGAAGGCTTGGTGGCCAGTCATCCGGTGCAGGGCGTACGGGCGCCCAAAGCTGCCAAGCCTTTGCCCAAAGCACTGGGGGTTGATGAGGCGGTCCAGCTGGCCAGCTTCACATATGCAGGCACCGATGGCACTGGCGCGACTGCCCCTCAGGAGCTGCGTGACCGCTGCATCACCGAGTTGCTGTACGGCTGTGGCCTGCGGATAGGCGAACTGGTGGGGCTGGATGTGCAAGCCAGCCGGCAGGCGCGCGGCTGGGTAGACCGGGATGCGGCCGAGGCGCACGTGCTGGGAAAAGGCGGCAAACGCCGGACCGTGCCGGTTGGCAGCAAGGCGATGCAAGCCCTGGCGCAGTGGCTGGCCGTGCGCGGCGGATGGTCGCGTGACGATGCGGCGCTGTTCATCAACCCGCGCGGCGGCCGTCTCACGCCCCAGCACATCCGTGTGCGCCTGAAGCAGCGCTCGCTGCAGGCCGGGCTGGCGACGCCGGTGCATCCACATATGCTGCGCCATTCGTTTGCCAGCCATGTGCTGCAATCAAGTGGCGACTTGCGGGCGGTGCAGGAGCTGCTCGGCCATACCAGCATCACCACGACGCAGGTTTATACCCGGCTGGACTTTCAGCATCTGGCCAAAGTTTATGACGCAGCCCATCCGCGGGCAGCAAGGGCGACAGGGGTGACTCCGCTCGACCCGTCGGCGGGCGCACTGCAACCCGTGCCGGATGAGAGTAGCCCCTGACGGCGCGGGAGCCGGTTCAGTCTATGGCAGCAGGGACGGTGGGCTCGGGTGCGACGGGTCGGGGTCGCGGGCGGGCGCTGGGTCGCCGCTGCGGCGCTGGCGGTTCGCCGAGCATGAACACCGCCTTTTTGGCGTCGGCCGGTGTCATGGCTAGGCGCTGATCGAGCTGGAACAAGATTGCCTGGGCGTCGCAATCCTGATAGGGCACCAGCGCATAGGCCACGCGCACCTGCACCGCGCATTTGACATCGAGATCGGGGTAGGGCATCAGGCAGCGAGCCACAATGCGCGGCCCCAGGCTGGCAGCGTCTTCGGCGCTGAACGGGCCTTCCACCAGCATGCCAAAACGCCGCTCCGACAGACGCGCGGCGGTGTCGATTTCGCGGGCGGTGGTCAGCAGCCGGGCGGCGACCCGCAGCGGCAGTTCATCGACGGTCTTGCGGCCAAAGTCGCGTTGCATCTGCTCAGTGTTCATGATGTCGACCAGCATCACCGCGCCTTGCTGTCGGGTTCGTCTGGCGCGGGCCACCATGCGCGAGAGTCTGACACCAAAAACATCCGCATTGATCAGTCCGGTGGCCGGATCTATTCGGTCCAGTCCGCGGATACGGCGCAGGTTTTCACGACGTTGCTGACTGCGCAACAAAACCAGTACCAAAAGCGCCGGCAATTCAAGCGCCAGGCCGGCCAAAATTCCCTGCTCGACGGCAAAGCTGGTCGGCACCCATTGCAGATACAGCGCGATCGCCAGCAGAAGACTGGTCAGCAGCGGTATGGCTGCCAGCAACAGCCACCCGCCAAAGTGGTCGCCGCGCCGCCAGGCCCAGAGGTTGATCAGCACAATCAGCGCCGGTACCAGCAGCACATAGGGCGCCAGCAGTTGCAGCCTCAGGGAGGCGTCGGTGAAGCCAGAAGCAGCCGACAGCACGACCCCCGCCAGCGCCACCAGCCAGGCCAGTGCGTTGAGCACCCGCGAACGCTGCGCCAACGACACGACCGTGGTGTTGAGCAGCAGCAGCGACAGCAGCATCCAGGGGAGCAGGACCACCAGCGAGCAGTCTGCCCACTGCGCCGACTCCGGCCACAAATGCAAGGCGGCCGCACCGTTGATGGCTGCCTGGCTCAAACCGACCAAGGCAGCTGACAGGCCGTAATAAAAATAAGCCCGGTCTTGCAGCCAGAGCAGGCCGATCAAACCGATCGCGCTGCCCAGGACCGCTATGCCCAGATAAATCCCGAGAAACATCGAGGTACGCTGCTCGCTGCGAAACAGATAACTGCCACTCACGAAGCGGATCGGGGTGCTGAAGCCCTGGGCGTTTTCAATCCGCAGCAGGTAGTAAGTCGGCTCCTCGGCATTGAACTTGACCGCCATCAGGGGGTGGCGATGCGGCATGGGCCACTGGTTCACCGGGGTCAGGTCACCAACACGCTGCTCCAGCCATTGCCCGGCTTTGTCGAGGCTGTAGAGCGAGGCACGGTCCAGTGCCGGATCGGGAATTTCAAGCAGCCAGCGCTCTGCGTCGGGCGCCGGCGGCACGGTAAAGCGCATCCACAGCGCCTGTCCGGCCAGCAGGGGGTAGCTGCCGCCCAACAGCGTGGGTTTCCATGGCCGACTGGGCTCGGCTGCCACCTGTTCTGGCGTCAGCTGGCG
>JANMBW010000184.1:0-5233 GCA_031360565.1 Polaromonas sp. | reverse complement strand
CCTGCGGCGCGACATCGACCTGGCGCTGCATTTGCCGCTGCGCTACGAGGATGAAACCCGCATCATCTTGCTCAAGGACGCCCGCGACGGTGAGATGGTGCAGATTGAGGGTCAGATCACCCACTGCGAGGTCGCCTTTCGACCGCGTCGCCAACTGCGTGTCACGCTGGATGACGGCAGCGATACCTGTACGCTGCGTTTTCTCAACTTTTACCCCTCGCATCAGAAGACCTTGAGCGTGGGCGCCAAAGTGCGCGTCCGTGGCGAGCTGCGCGGCGGGTTTGTCAGCCGCGAGATGGTGCACCCCAGCTTCAAGCTGGCAGGCGGCGCTTTGCCGGGTGCCCTGACGCCGGTCTATTCGACGGTTGCCGGACTGCCGCAGGCTTATTTGCGCAAGGCGGTACTCGCCGGTCTGGCTCGGGCTGATCTGCGCGAGACCATACCGGCTCCGTTTTTAAGTCAAAACCTGTCGCAGCCCATATGGAACCTGCATCAGTCGCTACAATTTTTGCATCACCCGTCGCCGGATGTTGCGCTCTCGACGCTGGAAGACCATAGCCATCCGGCGTGGCAGCGGCTCAAGGCGGAAGAGCTGCTGGCGCAGCAGTTGTCACAACTGCAGGCCAGGCGCGTGCGTGCCGCCATGCGTGCGCCGCCCTTGGCCAGCCCTGCCATCTCGGGACCACAGTGCACGCTGCATGACCAGTTGCTGGCGCGCCTGCCTTTTCGATTGACGGCTGCGCAAGAGCGGGTTGGGCTGGAGATCAGCGCCGATCTTCAGAAAAACATTCCCATGCACCGGTTGCTGCAGGGCGATGTGGGCTCTGGCAAAACTGTGGTCGCCGCTTTGGCTGCCGCACGTTGCATGGATGCAGGCTGGCAGTGCGCCTTGATGGCGCCGACTGAAATCCTCGCGGAGCAGCATTTCAGAAAACTCATCAGCTGGCTGGAGCCGCTGGGCATTCGTACCGCCTGGCTCACCGGTAGCCAGAAGACCAAAGAGCGGCGCG
The DNA here is from genome assembly GCA_031360565.1 of Polaromonas sp. Lineage (GTDB taxonomy): Bacteria > Pseudomonadota > Gammaproteobacteria > Burkholderiales > Burkholderiaceae_C > Polaromonas. Next base: position 4,223 of record JANMBW010000184.1, on the reverse strand, counting down.
AAGCGCTGGCCTCGATCGCCAGCGGTGAAGCCTCGCTGGTGGTGGGCACGCATGCCGTGATTCAGGACAAAGTGGTTTTTAAAAATCTGGCGCTGGCCATCATCGACGAACAGCACCGCTTTGGCGTGGCGCAGCGGCTGGCCCTGCGCAGCAAGATGAGTTCCCAGGACGCTCGACCAGAGGCCCTTGGGGAAGCGGCTCGCGAACCGCACCTGCTGATGATGACGGCTACGCCTATACCCCGCACGTTGGCGATGAGCTATTACGCCGATCTGGATGTGTCGACGATTGACGAACTGCCGCCGGGTCGCACCGCCATCGTGACCAAGGTGGTCGGGGAGGCCCGTCGCGACGAGGTGATTGAACGCATCCGCGGCCAACTGGCCGAAGGGCGACAGGTGTATTGGGTCTGCCCGCTGATTGAGGAAAGCGAGTCCGTCGATCTGGTCAATGCAACCGAGACCCACGCTGCGCTGAGCGCGCTCTTGCCGGGCGTGTTGGTAGGGCTGCTGCATTCACGCATGCCGGTGGCCGACAAAAAAGCCGTGATGGACCTGTTCACCAGCGGCGTCATGAGTGTGCTGGTCAGCACCACCGTGATCGAAGTCGGCGTCGATGTGCCCAACGCTTCACTGATGGTGATTGAACATGCCGAGCGTTTTGGCCTCAGCCAGTTGCATCAGTTGCGCGGACGGGTGGGGCGGGGCTCGGCGGCCTCAGCCTGCGTGCTGCTGTATTCCACCGGCGATGCGCCCCGTTTGGGTGAAACCGCCCGGGCGCGCCTCAAGGCAATGGTCGAAACCCATGATGGCTTCGAGATTGCGCGGCGTGATCTGGAGATACGCGGACCCGGCGAGTTTTTGGGTGCACGGCAATCGGGGGCACCGTTATTGCGTTTTGCAGATCTGGCAACAGACACCGAACTGCTGGCCTGGGCGCGTGCTGTTGCGCCTCCGATGTTGGACCAGCACGCTGAACTGGCGCACCGGCATATTTTGCGATGGCTGGGGGGAAAGGCTGAGTTTTTGAAGGCTTGAAGAGAGGGCCGACGGAGACCCCATCCGTGATGGCGGCGTTTTCAAAAGGCACCTCTGTCGCCAGCGTGCCGAGCAGGCTGCTCCATTGGGTTCGGCGTTAAAAAGCCGCACAATCAGCGCATGACGCTCACCGAACTCAAATACATCGTCGCCGTCGCCCGCGAAAAACACTTTGGCAAAGGTGCTGACGCCTGCCATGTCTCGCAGCCCACACTGAGCGTTGCAATCAAAAAACTGGAAGAAGAGCTGCAGGTCAAACTGTTCGAGCGCAACGCCAACGAAATTACCGTCACGCCGCTGGGCGAGGAAATCATCCGTCAGGCGCAGAGCGTGCTGGAGCAGGCCGACAGCATTCGCGAGATCGCCAAGCGCGGCAAGGACCCCCTGGCCGGCAGCCTGCGCCTGGGCGTGATCTACACCATTGGCCCCTATCTGCTGCCGGACCTGGTGCGGCAAATGATCACGCATACGCCGCAAATGCCCTTGATGCTGCAAGAGAACTTCACGGTCAAGCTGCTTGAAGAATTGCGTAACGGTGAAATTGACTGCGCCATCCTGGCTGAACCCTTTCCGGACACCAATCTGGCCATTGCGCCACTCTACGACGAGCCTTTTATGGCGGCGATTCCCAGTTCTCACCCGCTGGCGGCACGCAGCAGCATCACCGCTGAAGAGATCAAAAAAGAGACCATGTTGTTGCTCGGAAACGGCCATTGCTTTCGTGACCATGTGCTCGAAGTTTGCCCGGAGTTCGCGCGGTTTTCCAGCAACTCGGACGGTATTCGCAAGAGCTTTGAGGGGTCGTCGCTGGAGACCATCAAGCACATGGTGGCGGCCGGTATGGGCATTACGCTGGTGCCGCGACTGGGTGTGCCGAAAGAGGCTTTGGACGTCCCTGACGCAGGGCTTTCGTCCAAAAAAGGCAAAGCCAGGGTGGCTGCAGAGCTACCCGCGTTTATCCGCTACCTGCCGTTTGAAGGGCATGTCCCGAGCCGCCGCGTGGTGCTGGTCTGGCGTCGCAGTTTCACACGCTATGAAGCCATCGCCGCGCTACGCAATGCGATTTATGCCTGCGAGCTGCCCGGCGTCATGCGGCTGTCCTGAGGCGGCAGGTGATCCAGCCAAGGTTGTCCGAACAAGCAAGAAGCATGGGTAAGGGTGCGCTTTATCTACAGCTGATCCGCTGGGACCGTCCGGCAGGTTGGCTGTTGTTGCTCTGGCCGACGCTCTCGGCGTTGTGGATTGCGTCGGGCGGTTTTCCGGGTTGGCACTTGCTGGTGGTGTTCACGCTGGGCACTTTTTTAATGCGCAGCGCAGGCTGTTGCCTCAACGATGTGGCTGACCGTGACTTTGACCGCCACGTCAAGCGAACTGCCCAGCGGCCGGTGACCAGCGGCAAGCTGTCCAGCCAGGAGGCATTAATGGTTGGCGGTGTGCTGGCGCTGCTGGCTTTTGGGCTGGTGCTCACCACCAATCGAGCCACCATTGTTTGGTCATTCGCTGCTCTGGCCATTGCGATGGTCTACCCGTTTGCCAAGCGCTTTGTGTCGATGCCGCAAGCGGTGCTGGGCATTGCTTTCAGCTTTGGTATTCCGATGGCCTTTGCCGCTGTCCAGTCGCAGGTTCCGCTGCTGGCCTGGGTCCTTTTGATCGGCAACCTGTTTTGGGTGATTGCTTACGACACCGAATATGCCATGGTTGACCGTGATGACGACTTGCGGATTGGCATGAAAACCTCGGCCATTACCTTGGGACGCCTGGATGTGCCAGCGGTGCTGCTCAGTTATCTGGTTTATCTAACGATTTGGTCAATTGCCCTGGTATCTAAAGGAAATACTGCTATTTTTATAATAGCAATTTTATTGGCGGGTGGTCAGGCTCTGTGGCATGGCTGGCTGATTCGCCGGCGTGAGCGTGAGGCTTGCTTCAAGGCTTTTCGGCTGAATCACTGGCTTGGCTTCACGGTGTTTTGCGGTGTGATGCTGTCGTATCTGGAACCGTGACCAAGCGAGCCGATAAGCCGCCTGAGTGATCTGCACGTAAAAAAGCCCGCATGAAGCGGGCTTTTTTCAGACACGTCAGCGAACCAGATTTATTTGGCGGCAGGCGTAGCGGGAACCGCTGGCGTAGCTTTGACTTTGGCTTTTGCCTTGGCTTTGTTGCGGGCTCTCTGCTTGGCTTTTGCCTTGGCTTTGGCGGGTGCGGCGGCGGGCGTTGCAGGGGTGGCTGCGGGAGCCGCCATAGGCGCGCCAGCATGGCCAGCAGCTTGTGCCGTGGTGGTCACAGCCAGGGGCATGGCCAAGACGGCAGCGCTTGCGAGGATAGACAGAAATTTTTTCATGATGGGCTCCTGGTGATTAAAGAAAGCAGTTCTCGGTGCCTGTGTCGCCAACCGGTGGCTAGTTTGACTCACTCGGCTAACGGCGGTAGCAGGACACCTCCATAACGCCGGCCGGCAAAGTCTGGTTGACGCTTGCCGGCATTCAGGCTGTGCCAAATTCGTTGCCCATCTCTTCGGCCCGTTGGCGGGCGAGGTCCATGGCCCGCATGAAGCTGGCTTTCACCTCGTCTTTTTCCAGCGAAGTCAGCGCGGCATGGGTGGTGCCGCCCTTCGAGGTGACACGTTCACGCAAGATTTCAGGCGGTTCGACAGAGGCCTTGGCCAGCGCGGATGCGCCTTCAAACGTGGCCACTGCCAGCTGGCGCGCCTGCGCCTGGCTCAAGCCCATACCGACGCCGGCTGCCATCATGGCCTCCATAAAGTAAAAAACATAGGCCGGGCCAGACCCAGAAAGCGCGGTCACGGCATCGAGATGTGACTCATCGGCCATCCAAAGGTAGTCACCCGTGGTCTCGATCACACCTTCCACAGCCAGTTTCTCCGCAGCAGTGACGGCGCCCCGGGCAAACAGTCCCGTGATGCCTTTGCCCACCAGAGCGGGCGTGTTCGGCATGGCACGCTCCACGCGCTCGGTTCCCAGCCAGCGCGCGATGCTGTCAGAGCGTATGCCTGCGGCGACGCTCAGGTGGAGCGCGGCAGCAGATGTGTGACCCCGGGTCTGCAGCGTTGCCTCCCTGAAGGTCTGGGGCTTGACGGCCCACACCACCACCTTGGCGCGGGCCAGCGAAGGCCCGGGCGTTTCATGGACCAGCACGCCCAGGGGTGTCAGCCTGATGCGCTGCTCT
>JANMBW010000152.1:0-5756 GCA_031360565.1 Polaromonas sp. | reverse complement strand
TGCCCACCACCACGCCGCAGGTCAAGATTGATGCGGTGCGGGCCTGGGGGGCGCAGGCAGTCGAGGTGGTGCTGCACGGTGACAGCTATTCGGACGCCCACGCCCACGCCCTGCTGCTGGAAAAAAGACGTGGCCTGAGCTTCGTCCATCCGTTTGACGACCCCGACGTGATTGCCGGCCAGGGCACGATTGCAATGGAAATGTTGCGGCAACTGCAAACTCTGAGTTCCAGCCGGCTCGACGCGGTATTCGTGGCCATTGGCGGGGGCGGCCTGATAGCCGGGGTGGCGAACTACATCAAGGCAGTCCGGCCCGAGATCAAGGTCATCGGTGTGCAGATGAACGACTCCGACGCGATGATGCAATCGGTCAGCGCCCACAAACGCGTGACGCTCGGCGATGTCGGTTTGTTCTCAGACGGTACGGCGGTCAAGTTGGTGGGCGAAGAAACCTTTCGCGTCAGCCGTGAACTGGTCGATGAATTCATCACGGTAGACACCGACGCCGTCTGCGCCGCCATCAAGGACGTGTTTGTGGACACCCGCAGCATCGTTGAGCCGGCCGGCGCACTGGCGGTGGCCGCAATCAAAAAATATGTTGCCATCCACAAGACCCGTGGCGAAACCTACGCGGCCATCTTGTGCGGGGCCAACATGAACTTTGACCGCTTGCGCTTTGTGGCGGAGCGGGCCGAGGTGGGTGAAGAACGCGAGGCTTTGTTTGCCGTGACGATTCCCGAAGAGCGCGGCAGCTTTCGGCGTTTTTGCGAACTGATAGGCGAATTGCCTGGCGGCCAGCGCTCGGTGACCGAGTTCAACTACCGCATCAGTGACGGGGCGGCGGCGCATGTTTTTGTCGGCCTGACCACTTCGCGCAAGGGTGAGAGCACCCGGATTGCCAGCCATTTTTCGCGCCACGGCTTCAAGGCGCTTGACCTGACCCATGATGAATTAGCCAAAGAACACATCCGGCACATGGTGGGCGGACACAGTGCGCTATCAAAAGATGAGCGAATCCTGCGCTTCGTGTTTCCCGAGCGTCCGGGGGCGCTGATGAAGTTTTTGTCCAGCATGCAGCCGGGCTGGAATATTTCTCTGTTTCATTACCGCAACCAAGGTGCGGACTACGGCCGCATTTTGGTGGGCCTGCAGGTGCCCCATGCGGACAGCAAGGCCTTCAAGACCTTTCTCGACACGGTGGGCTACCCGCATGTGGAAGAAACCAGCAACCCGGTGTACCGTCTGTTTTTGCAGAGCTGAGCGCCTTCTTTCATGACCGCCCCCACGCCATCGAACTGTCCGCGCTGCGGCGCGCCGATGCAGTGCGGCATGGTCAATGGTGACAGCGAGTGCTGGTGCTTTGCTTTGCCGCATAGCGTTGCCGTTCCGGCCGAGGACAGCAGCGAAGAAGCCCGCTGCCTGTGCCCGACCTGTCTGAAAGCTCTGATGGATGCCCATGCTATTTTCCCTGCCGCTGATTGAGTCGGTCACCGATGTCCGGCTTGAAGCCAAGTTGCGGCACAAGATTGACCACAAGACCAAACCGATTGGCGCACTCGGTCAGCTCGAAGACCTTGCCCTGCAACTGGGGTTGATCCAGTGCAACGATGTGGTGAGTTTTCAGGCGCCACAGATGGTGGTGTTTGCGGCCGACCACGGCATTGCCGCCGAAGGCGTATCGGCTTATCCGCAGGCCGTGACAGCGCAGATGGTCCTGAACATGCTGGCTGGGGGCGCTGCGATCAATGTGTTGGCGCGGCAGCATGGCTTTGACCTGCATGTGGTCGATGCCGGGGTGGCAGCGGACCTTGAAGCGCATCCCCAACTGGTCTCGCGAAAAATTGCCCACGGCACGCAAAACCTCTGCAAGGGCCCTGCAATGTCGGCCGAGCAGTTGCAGGCAGCGCTGGAGGCCGGAGCGGTCATCATCAAAGACTTGCCGGGCAACGTCATGGCGCTGGGGGAAATGGGCATTGGCAACACCTCCTCGGCGGCGCTGCTGCTCAATCGACTGGCCGGCACGGCGCTCAAAGACGCCACCGGGCGCGGCACCGGCCTCAGTGATGCCCAGTTGAAGCAAAAGCGCCGCGTGCTGCTGCTGGCGCTGATGCGGCATCAGGACGCGACCACGCCGCTGCAGGCCCTGGCCGATCTGGGCGGATTTGAAATTGCCATGATGGTGGGCGCCATGCTGCAGGCCGCCAGCGAGCGACGGGTGATTCTGGTCGACGGTTTTATCACCGGCGCCGCCGCGCTGGCTGCACAGAAGATGCAGCCGCACGTGCAGCATTACATGGTGTTCAGCCACCGCTCGGCCGAGCGGGGTCACCGCGCGCTGCTGGAACACCTCAAAGCCAGGCCGCTGCTGGACCTGGACTTGCGGCTCGGCGAAGGGACAGGCGCGCTGCTGGCCTGGCCACTGGTGCAATCTGCAGCGCGCCTGATGAATGAAATGGCCAGTTTTGCATCGGCCGGTGTCAGCGCCAGGCAAGATGCGGAAACCTCCATGAAAGCCGAATGAACGTGATCAGCCAGTTCGTGCGCGAATACCTGCTCGCGGTTCAGTTTTTTACCCGCATCCCCATCACCGGTAACCTGGCCAATTGGGTTGGCTTCAGCCCCGCACTGCTGCGCGCCAGCGCCGCCCACTTTCCCGGGGTGGGCATATTGGTTGGCGGCATAGCGGCTGCGGTGTACGCGCTGCTGATCACCGTGCTGCCTGAATCGCCTTTTGGTGCGCTGGTTGCGGCGGTGCTTTCAACGGTTTGCACAGTGATGCTGACCGGCGCGTTTCATGAGGATGGTCTGGCCGATGTGGCCGATGGCCTGGGCGGCACCCACGGCACCAACCAGCGCGAGAGCGCGCTGGACATCATGAAAGACTCGCGCGTCGGTGCTTTCGGCGCGCTGGCGCTGGTGCTGGCGCTGCTGAGCAAAACGGCGCTGCTCGCTCTGCTGGGGACGGCTGCAGGTGCCCCAGAAGGCGTGGACGAATCGAACCTGATCACAGCGCCCTTCCCGGGCTGGTACGCGTGTGTCGGTCTGTGGCTGGGCCATATCGTCTCGCGCGGACTGCCGCTGCTTCTGGTTTACCTGCTACCGCACGTGGGCGACACGGCGGCCTCCAAATCCAAACCCCTGGCTGATCAAATTTCCCTGAACCGGCTGATGCTTGCGTTTTTATGGTGTTTTATGGCGCTAGCCGCCGCATCGTTTGCGCTGGATGCTATGACTTTGATAGTAGCGTGCAGTTTTTCAGTGCTCACGCTGCTGTGGATGGGTCGGCTGTTCAAACGACGCTTGCAAGGCTTTACTGGCGACTGCCTGGGCGCCACGCAGCAAGTTTGCGAAATCGCGTTTTACCTCGGCCTGGCAGTCAGTCTCTAGTTCGGCAACCGGCTTTCACTTCATGCGTGGCGCCTCTGCAAGATGACTTTCTGGTTAGTCCGCCACGCTCAGCCCCTGATCGCTCCCGGCGTGTGCTACGGCCAGCTGGACGTGGCTCCCGAACCCCAGGCAACTCAGGACTGCGCGCAAGCCTTGGCTAAGGTGCTGACAGCACAGACTCGGGTCATCAGCTCGCCGCTACAAAGATGTGAGCAGCTAGCCCTGGAATTGATTGGGCTAAGGCCTGATTTGATGCTTAAAGTGGACCGGAGATTGCAGGAAATGAACTTCGGCGAGTGGGAGGGCCGCGCCTGGAACGAGATAGCCCGGTCGGAGCTGGAAACCTGGACCCAGCACTTCGCCGACCATCGAGCAGGCCAGCAGGGTGAAAGCGTCGCGCAGTTCATGGCCCGGGTAGCGTCGATCTTCGACGAGCTACCCCCATCTAGCGACACGCTCTGGATCACCCACGCTGGCGTGATCCGGGCCGCGCAGCTGCTGGCGCAGGGCGTGCGTGAGGTGACTCGAGCCGACCAATGGCCGGTGGATGCGCCGGCGTATGGACAATGGTGCAAACTGAGCCTTCCGCAAACCCCCTCTTCGCAATGATCTGATCACCATGGCAACCAATCTGGACGGACAACTGGTCGTGGCGATTTCCTCGCGCGCACTGTTTGACCTGGAAGAGGAAAACCGCGTTTTTGAACAGTCAGACGACCGCGCCTACATGAAGCTCCAACTCGACCGGCTCGAGCACCCGGCCAAAGCGGGCGTGGCTTTTTCATTGATCAAGAAACTGCTGGCCTTCAACGACACGGGCACCGCGCATCCCACCCAGCGGGTTGAAGTCGTGATTCTGTCGCGCAATGACCCGGTATCGGGGCTGCGGGTGTTCCGGTCGGTGCAAACGCATGAGTTGAGCGTGGCGCGCGGCGTCTTCACCCGCGGGCGCGAACCCTGGCGCTACCTGTCGCCGCTGCAGGCCAATTTGTTTTTGTCCGCCAACCCTGACGACGTGCGGGCTGCGCTGCTGATGGGATTTCCGGCAGCCACGGTAGCCACCCATTCGGTGCGCGCCAAAGACACTTATCCCAACGAAGTCCGCATTGCGTTTGACGGTGATGCGGTGCTTTTTTCAGACGAAGCCGAGCAGGTCTTTCAGCGCGACGGGCTGCCCGCTTTTCAGCAGCACGAACGCGACAAGGCGGTGCTGCCGCTTCCCGATGGGCCCTTCAAGCCGCTGCTGATCGCACTGCAGCGGCTGCAGCAGGCGGGCACGCCGCGCATGCGTCTGCGCACCGCGCTGGTCACCGCCCGCAGCGCACCGGCGCATGAACGCGCGATTCGCACGCTGATGAACTGGAACATCGAGGTTGATGAAGCGATGTTTTTGGGCGGCCTGGCCAAAGGCGAGTTTTTGCGCGAGTTCGAGCCTGACTTTTTCTTTGACGACCAGACCGGCCATGTCAACGCTGCGGCCCAGCATGTGCCAGCCGGCCATGTGGCGAGCGGCGTTTCCAATCCCCTGTCATGACTGCCTCCAACATGAATCCAGCTTCTGGCATCGACCCATCCAACGGCCCCGTCGGCCCCGCCAGCCTGGCAGGCAAGCTCGGCGCGTTTCGACAATTTTGCAGCCGGGTCTGGGCCCTGTCAGCGCCCTACTTTCGGTCTGAAGACAAATGGAAAGCCCGCGGCCTGCTGGCAGCCATCGTCGTGCTCAACCTCGCAGCGGTGTACATGCTGGTGTTGCTCAATGAATGGAACCGGGTGTTTTACGACGCCCTGCAAAACAAGGACGCCGCCGTTTTCTGGACGCAGCTGGCGCGCTTCACTTATCTGGCTTTTGCTTTCATCATCATTGCGGTTTACCGCTTTTACTTGACCCAGTTGCTGGAAGTTCGCTGGCGCGCCTGGATGACAGCCCACTACCTGCAGCGTTGGTTGGGCGACCACGCGTTTTATACGCTGGAGCTGGCGCGTTTTTCCAGTCAGGCAGAAGGTAGCGCGAAGGCCGCCGACAACCCGGACCAGCGCATCCAGGAAGACATCAACCTGTTCACCACCTACAGCATTTCGCTCAGCATGGGGCTGCTCAACTCTGTGGTCACATTGGTGAGTTTCGTCGGAATCTTGTGGTCACTGTCGGGCCCGTTTGGCTTCACACTGGGCGGCAACAACTACAGCATTCCCGGCTTCATGGTCTGGATGGCGGTGCTTTACTGCGTCGTGGGCAGCGTGATCACCCACTACATTGGCCGGCCGCAGATCCGGCTCAACTACCAGCAGCAGCGCTACGAGGCCGATTTTCGGCACCACATGGTCAGGGTGCGCGAATACAGCGAATCGATTGCGCTGGACAAGGGCGAA
>JANMBW010000148.1:0-3776 GCA_031360565.1 Polaromonas sp. | reverse complement strand
GCGTTTTACGCCTATGCCGACTGTTCAGATGTGGCCCATCGCTGGGGTCTTGCTGGCGCCAGACCCGATGGCACCGGCGGCAGCTGGGACTTTGCTTTCGAATTGATGCGGCGCGCGCATCTGGCCATTACACCGGGGCGCGATTTTGGCACCGCTGCGCCAGAAAAATTTGTTCGTTTTTCAACTGCCAGCTCGATGGAGCAGTTGCACAGTGCGATCGACCGGCTGGAGCGAATTCTTGGCTGATACGGAATTTCGCTGGCCGATTCGGGTCTATTGGGAAGACACCGATGCCGGTGGCATTGTTTTTTATGCCAATTACCTGAAGTTTTTTGAGCGGGCGCGTACCGAATGGCTGCGCTCACTGGGCATTGAACAACAGCAGCTCAAATTGAGCACTGGGGGCATGTTTGTGGTCAGTGAAACCACTGTTCGCTACCTGCGCCCGTGCCGACTCGATGATGAACTGATTGTTACCGCCAACATGATGGAAAAAGGCCGTGCGTCCATGATAATAGGGCAGAAGGTGCTATTAAAATCAGAGCACACTGACGGCTTGCTGGCGCAAGGCAGTATCCGGATCGGTTGGGTCAACGCCGCCACCTTGCAACCTGAGCGCATCCCGGCGTTGATTCTTGAACGCCTGAAGAACTGAACCCCAAACGTCCACATGAACCAAGATTTATCGATTGTCAGCCTGATCCTGCACGCCAGCTGGGTGGTGCAGGGTGTGGTCGCCCTGCTGGTGGGTGTGTCGATTGCCAGCTGGGCCGCCATTTTCAGAAAAATCATCGCGCTCAAGCGTGTTCAAACGCTCAATGACGAGTTTGACCGCGAGTTCTGGTCTGGCACCAGCCTCAATGAGCTGTTTGCAGGGGCCTTGCAAAACGCCAAGCACTCGGGTTCCATGGAGCGAATTTTTGCCAGTGGCATGCGCGAGTACCAAAAGCTGCGCGAGCGGCGCATCACCGACCCTGGCACCTTGCTCGACGGCGCACGCCGCGCCATGCGGGCCAGCTACCAGCGCGAACTCGACGCCATTGAAGTCAATCTGTCTTTTCTGGCGACGGTCGGTTCGGTCTCGCCCTATGTTGGTCTGTTCGGCACGGTGTGGGGCATCATGCATGCTTTCACCGGGCTGGCGGCGCTGGAGCAGGTCACGCTGGCAACGGTGGCGCCGGGCATTGCAGAAGCGCTAGTGGCCACGGCGATTGGCCTGTTTGCGGCCATTCCCGCGGTGGTGGCATACAACCGCTTCGCCCATGACATTGACCGGGTCGCCAACAAGCTGGAAACCTTTATTGAAGAGTTCTCGAACATTCTTCAACGCAATCTGGGGGCTCAGTCGCCCTCCGGCCACTGAGGGAGATGTCCATGCCCGCAGTCTCCTCCCGTGGGCGTGGCCGCCGCAACATCAGTGAAATCAATATGGTGCCCTTTATTGATGTGATGCTGGTGCTGCTGATCATCTTCATGGTGACAGCGCCCTTGATCACGCCCAGCATGATTGCGCTGCCCAAGGTTGGCAAAGCCCCCAGCCAGCCGCTCAATCCGGTGCAAATCCTGATCGGAAAAGACGAAGCCATTCAAATCAAATTGAAGGCCAATGCGGTATCCAGCACCATGGGCAATCTGGTCAGCGATATTGTCAAGCTGGAGCCGGCGGTCAAGGTCAGCGCGCCCGGGGCGCAAGCCGTACCGGTGGTGATCAGCGCCGACAAAGCCATCAAATACGAGACCGTGGTGCAGGTGATGGACAAACTGCAAAAAGCCGGCATCACCCGAATCGGCCTGTCGGTTCAAACCGGTAACTAGCTGGCTGCACAAGCTGTTTTATGTCAAGTGTCACCGAAAGAATCGAGTTCGGCCCGCCTCGTGACAAAGGCTCGGGACCCGCATTCGCTCTGGCATTGCTGGCGCATGCGCTGCTCATACTCGCCCTGACCTGGGGCGTGAACTGGAAGCGCAGCGATCGCTCGGTCACCTACGACGCCGAAATCTGGTCTGCGCTGCCCCAGCAAGTTGCGCCTCGCCTGTCTGAGCCATCACCAGTCGTACCCCCTGCCCCACCTCCGCCGACACCAGCGCCGCGAGCACCCGAGATCAGATCGCCTCCTGCAGTCCCCCAGGTAGATATTGCGCTGGAAGACGAAAAAAAACGCAAGCGGCTGGCACAGCAAAAAGAAGATGAGGCCAAGCGGGCGCAGGCGCTAGCCAAGAGGGCGCGTGAGCAGGAGCGCGAGCGACAAGCCCGGGATGACCAGGCCAGGCAGCTGGCCCTGAGCGAAGCCAAAAAAAGCGCAGCCCAAAAACTCGCACGGCAGCAGGACAAGGACAAACTGGCCCAGGCCGAAGTGGTCAAGCAGCGCCAGGAAGCCATGAACCGCATGATGGGTCTTGCGGGTGCGAACGGCAGCGCAAAAGACACCGGTAGCGCACTCAAGTCCAGCGGCCCATCCGCCAGCTATGGCGGCAGGTTACGCGCTGCGATCCGGCCCAACGTGGTCTACACCGAAGAAATCATCGGCAACCCGGTCGCCACAGTGGAGGTCCGCGTCACACTCGACGGTACCGTGATCAGCCAGCGCCTGGTGCAATCGAGCGGAAACAAGAACTGGGATGATGCGGCGATCAATGCCATCATCCGGACCCGCGTGATGCCGCGCGACATCGATGGTCGCATCCCGGACACCATCCTGATCATCGAGATGCGGGCCAGAGGCTGAGCACAAGAAAAACCAGTTTGCTATATTTTTAATAGCTATAGGTAAGCAACTTTACTGGGCTAGAGTCACTTTTTATTCATAAACGATGCTGGCCAAGCCCTTGTCGGCTTGCGCCATCCAGCTGGCAAGCGCCGCATCGGTGGGGTAAAACCGGGCAGAGTCACCCAATGCCATTTCGGCACTGACATCATCTCTCGTGACACTCAGGCGTACCGCCAACCCCCGCGACAGTTCACCCTGGTCGGACATTTCGCGGCGCGGCGGAAAGTCATGCACGAGCCTGGCAATATCCGGTGCCTTGCCATTGACCGCCACCTTCAAATATTTTCCAAATTTGCAGCGGGCCGTTTCCAGATCCCAGACCTGTGCGACCTTCAGCCGGTAGCCGCCCGAAAACCGGTCGGGCTGCAGCACACCCTGCACGATCACCAGTTCATCGTCCTTGAGCAAATGACGGTTGGCATTGAACAAGGCTTCATCGGCAGTGGCTTCGATCATGGCGGTCTTGTCATCGAGCTTGAACAGCGCCAGCTTGCCGCGCTGGCCGTTGATGACGCGCAGGTCGCTCACGATGGCGGCCAGCAGCTGCTGCTCCCGCGAATCGATCAGATCTCCAATCTTGCGTTTGGCAAACTGACGAACCTCGCGTTCCACTTCGTCAAACAAATGACCTGACAAATAAAAGCCGACGGCAGTTTTCTCGAGTACCAGACGCGCCTTGATGCCCAGCGGCATAGCAGCGACCAAGGGCGGCTCCTGGGTGCTGGCGGCATGCGAGTCCATGTCAAACAAGCCGCCCTGGTTGGCATTGGCCTGGGTTGCTGCCGCGAATTCAAATGCCCGATCCACCGATGCCAGCAGCTCGGCCCGGTTCAAATGCAGGTTGTCAAAGGCACCGGCCTTGATCAGGGCTTCCACCGTGCGCTTGTTGAGTTTTGACTTGTCAACCCGTACACAAAAATCAAACAGTGACCTGAACAATCCGCCGCTTTCACGGGCGGCCACGATGGCTGCAATCGCCTGCTGGCCGGTGCCTTTGACAGCGCCCAG
>JANMBW010000117.1:0-7150 GCA_031360565.1 Polaromonas sp. | reverse complement strand
CTGCAGCCGACACCTTTCGGGCCGCAGCACGCGAACAGCTCAGCATCTGGGCGGATCGCAACACGGTAGAGATCATCAGCCAGGAGGGCGGTGATCCGGCAGCGGTGAGCTTTGACGCGGTAAGCGCCGGCAAAGCCCGCGGCAAGGACGTGGTGTTGGTCGATACCGCAGGCCGGCTGCCAACCCAGTTGCATCTGATGGAAGAGTTGAAAAAAATCAAGCGGGTGGTTCAAAAGGCTGATGCCACCGCGCCGCACGAAATCCTGCTGGTCATCGACGGCAACACGGGACAAAACGCATTGAGCCAGGTCAAAGCCTTCGATGAGGCCTTGCAGCTCACCGGTTTGATCGTCACCAAGCTCGATGGCACCGCCAAGGGCGGGGTACTGGCGGCGATTGCACTCTGGGCCACCGAGCGGCGGCAGGCTCTTCCCCATTTGCGACCGGTGCCGGTTTACTTCATCGGTGTCGGTGAAAAACTCGAAGACCTGGAAACCTTCAATGCCCGCGAGTTTTCACAGGCCCTGCTGGCCTGAAGCGGCCATTGAAAACCGTTGGGCCAGCCCGACATGACAGACTTAAAGAAAGATGCTATTGACCTCATTTTTGAATCGATGCCTGGGTTGGGTGCTGAAACTGGTGCTGGTAACCATGGGCCTGGTCCTCGCCGTCAGCCTGTTAGCTGCCGCATTGATCGTGCTGCTGGTGAGCCTGATCAAATCGCTTTTGACCGGCCAAAAGCCCGCTCCCGCTGCCGTATTTGGGCGTTTTCAGCGCTTGTCTGCGCACACCAGCTGGCCCGGTGCTCCTCGCCCAGAAGCCGTGCCGCAAAAGCCGGGTATCGGCGAAGTGGTCGATGTGGAAGCTCGGGAAATTGGCGGCAACGCTGACCGCAAAGACGCCACCCAAGCCCCCAAATAGCGCGACGCACACGCGGCAGATTTTTTACAATCGTCTGATCTCCCCCTCACCTTTTCTGGAATCCTTCTCATGAAACGACGCACCTTATTGCGAACCGCGCCGGCCCTGCTGTGCGTACCAGGCCTGACGCTGGCGCAGCCCGCGGCAGGCTATCCGTCCAAGCCGATTCGCTACATCGTCCCGGTGTCTGCTGGCGGCGGCAGCGACATGGTCGGGCGCACGCTGACCGAACGCTGGGGCAGCCTGCTCAAGCAGAGTTTCATTGTTGACAACCAGGGCGGCGGCGGCGGCGTGATTGCCAGCCAGGCCACCGCACGCGCAGCGCCCGATGGCTACACCCTGATGCAGGGCTACGTGGCCACTCACGGCACCAGCCCGGCCACGCGCAAGCTGCCCTACGACCCAATCAAAGATTTCACGGCCATTGGCATGATTGGCGCCACGCCCAATGTCCTGGTGGTCAACAGCGCGCTGCCCGTCACCACGGTCAAGGAGTTTGTCGAGTACGTGAAAAAGAACCCTGGCAAGGTGAGCTACGGTTCAGCAGGCCAGGGGTCGCTGACGCACCTGACGATGGAGCTGTTCAAGCAGCAGCTCAACTCTTTCATGGTGCACATTCCCTATCGCGGCATTGCCCCGGCTTTCACCGATTTGATCGGGGGGCAAACGCAGGCCATGTTCCCCGGACTGGCAGCGGCGATTCCGCATATTCGCTCGGGTCGCGTGCGTCCGCTGGCGGTCACCGGCCTGAAACGTCACCCCCAGTTCAAGGACCTGCCCACGCTGGACGAGTCCGGCTTCAAGGGCTTTGACGCGCAACAGTGGTATGGCGTAGTCGGGCCCGCAGGCATTCCCGCTCCCATCGTCAAGCAGCTCAGCGACTCGCTGGCGACCGTCCTTCGCGCGCCCGATCTGCGCGAAAAGCTCTCCGTCGAAGCGATTGAGCCCCTGGTCATGTCGCCCGAGCAGTTTGCTGCTTTCATCAAGTCCGACATTACGCGGTGGACCAAACTCGCCAAAGAGCGCAAGATTGAACTGGACAGCTAATCGACTGCCAAAATTGATACAAAATGGCCTACAGCCATCGCAAACAGGACAGTGTTAGCTATTTATTTAATAGCAAATGTTTACCTCCACCACCCTAACTAAAAATTATCATGGCCCGTAATACCCAGGTCAGTGCCGACCACAACGCTCCACCCATTACGCAAATTTTGGCGACCTTCGTTGCCATGCACCCTTCCAAAGGCTGGAGTGATGCGGTGGACCACGAGGCCCACCGTACTTTCATGAACTGGTTGGGCTGCGCCGTCGGCGCCACGCACCACGAAGCTGCGGATGCCGCGCTCGGAGCAGTGAACCTGCTGCAACCCGCCGCGCAAGCCAGCGTGCTGGGCCGAAGTGAAAAAGTGGACATGGCCAGTGCAGCGCTGATCAACGGCATCACCTCGCACACCTTTGACTTTGACGACACCCACCTCAAAACCATCATTCACCCGGCCGGCCCGGTTGCTTCGGCGATTCTGGCGCTGGCCGAGCACACCGGCAGTTTAGGCCGCGATGTGATCGATGCCCTGGTGATCGGTATCGACGTGGCTTGTCGCGTTGGCAACGCGATGTACCCCGAGCACTACGACCGAGGCTGGCACATCACCGGCTCGACCGGCACGCTCGGTGCGGCAGCGGCGTGCGCCCGGCTGCTCAAGCTTGATGTGCAAAAAACCGCCATGGCGCTGGGCATCGCGGCGTCTCAGCCGGTCGGCATGCGAGAACAATTTGGCACCATGACCAAACCCTTCCATCCGGGCGGTGCAGCGCGCGCTGGCTTGATGTCTGCACTGCTCGCCAGCAAAGGCTTTACCGCCAGCCCGAAGGCAATCGAAGCGCCACGCGGCATGATGCAGACCGTCTCGACTAAAAATGACTGGACCGAGATCACCGGCGAGTTGGGCCAGCGTTTTGAAATATCGTTCAACAGCTACAAGCCCTTTGCCTGCGGCATTGTGATTCACCCGAGTATTGACGCCTGTTCGCAGCTGCGCGAAAGATTTGCCAAAGAAGGCGTGACGCTGGAGCAGGTCGAGCGCATCGAGCTCAAGGTGCATTCGCTGGTGCTGGAGCTGACCGGCAAAAAAGAGCCGCAAGACGGCCTGCAGGCCAAGTTCAGCGTGTACCACGGCTGCGCCGCGGGCCTGACCTTCGGCCGCGCCGCTGAAGAAGAATTTGCCGACGACATCGTCAACCGCGCCGACATGGTGGCGTTGCGCCGCAAGGTGGTGGCCACGGTCGATGATTCGATTGACGAGGCCAGCGCCGACGTGACCGCCGTGCTGAAAGACGGCCGACGTGTGCACGTGTTTGTCGAGCATGCCATTGGCTCGCTGCAAAACCCGATGACCGACGCCAAACTTGAAGCCAAATTTCACGGCCTGTCTGACGCGATTCTGGGAGCCGGTCAAACCAGCCAATTGATTGCAGCCTGCTGGGGCGTCGGCAAGGCTACGAACGTCAACGCCATCGTTGCGCTGGCTGTTCCCTCGCAGAAATGAGCTCCTTAGTCGGCCCATTGGTCGCAGGTCAGCGCCCAAAAATCGCCATCCTGGGCGACATCGAGCAGGCACTGCGCCGGCTCGGCAACTGGCAGGCAGTCGATGCGGCGGCGGACGTGACGGTGCACTCCCAGCCATTGGAAGGCCAGGCGCTGGTGCGCGCGCTCGAGCCTGCCGATGCTGTGGTGCTGCTACGCGACCGCGTGCCGTTCAATGCAGCGCTGCTGGCGGCGCTACCCCGCCTGCGCTACGCCGTTTTTACTGGTACCCGCAACGCGACGCTTGACCTCGCCGCGTTTGCCGCGCGCGGCATTCCGGTCAGCCACACCGAGTGGGGGCCGTCGAAAGAAAGCACCTGCGAGATGACGTGGACGCTGATCATGGCGGCCACCCGCCAACTGGAGCAACACACCGCCTTGCTGCGCAGCGGCCAGTGGCGCCCCGCTGCGGCCCAGCCACTGGCAGGCGGCCTGCACGGCGAAACGCTGGGCCTGATCGGCCTGGGTGAAATTGGCGGACGTGTGGCCAAAGTGGCGCTGGCACTGGGCATGAAAGTCATCACCTGGAGCCCGCGCATGACGCCTGAGCGCGCCAGCGAGCACGGCGCCACGGCTGTCTCACTCGAAGAACTGCTCGGCACCGCCAAAGTCGTCAGCCTGCATCTGGTGCCAACGCCCGCCACACGGCAATTGCTCAACGCCGAACGCCTGGCACTGATGCGGCCCGGTAGCCTGCTGGTCAACACCTCGCGTTCAGCGCTCATTGATGGTCCGGCTCTGGCCCATGCCCTGAAGAAAGGGCGGCCCGGGTTGGCCGCACTCGATGTATTTGATATCGAACCGTTGCCGCAGAACGACCCGTTGCGCAGCCTGCCTAACGTGCTGCTGACGCCGCATCTGGGCTTTGTGACCGAGCCGGTCTACCAGCGCTTTGCCGATGGCGTGACCGAATGCCTGGAGGCCTGGCTAGGCGGCAAGCCGCTGGTTCGGGTGATGCCTGAAACGGCCTGACAAGCGACATACCTGCAAAGAGCTTTAGTAATAAGTACTCACTTGTCTTTACAAGGCCGTGACCATTCACCGAGAACGAATGGCGCCAGACCCAGTCCAAAACATAGGGTTTTTACTGAGACCCTCGGGCCAATCGTAGTAATCAGCGCCCACATTGGCACTCGAGTTTAGAGAGTGCTAATATTCTGTCTGAGTGAAAAGGAGTCTTGCTGTGTCTTATGCTCTTTCCCCGCAACCCTTGACTGGAGCAGTGGCCATTCCACCCTCTGGTGCCCTTGCTGCGGTCAATCCGTGGTCGCTGGTGCCGCCGCTGGGCAATCTGGACGCCTACATTTCAGCGGTTAACCGGCTGCCCATGCTCACCCTGGAGCAGGAGCAGGAGTTTGCCAAAAAACTTCGCGAGACCAACGATCTGGACGCGGCCGGCAAGCTGGTGCTGTCGCACCTGCGCCTGGTGGTGTCGATCTCTCGCAAATACCTGGGCTACGGCCTGCCGCATGGCGACCTGATTCAGGAAGGCAATATTGGCCTGATGAAGGCGGTCAAGCGGTTTGACCCGGACCAGAACGTGCGCCTGGTGAGCTATGCCATGCACTGGATCAAGG
Source organism: Polaromonas sp. (assembly GCA_031360565.1). Lineage (GTDB taxonomy): Bacteria > Pseudomonadota > Gammaproteobacteria > Burkholderiales > Burkholderiaceae_C > Polaromonas. The sequence goes on along the minus strand of JANMBW010000117.1, from coordinate 2,065 downwards.
CCGAGATTCACGAGTACATCCTGAAGAACTGGAGGATGGTGAAAGTCGCTACCACCAAGGCCCAGCGCAAGCTGTTTTTCAATCTGCGCTCGATGAAGCAGGGTTACAAGGATGATGCCGACGTCGCCACCCACCGCGACACGCTGACCGAATCTCAAATTGATTCCATGGCAAAAACGCTGAACGTCAAGCGTGAAGAAGTCATCGAGATGGAGCAGCGTATGTCGGGCGGCGACGTGCTGCTGGACCCGAGCCCGAACGATGACGGTGATGATGCCTTTGGCCCGATAGCCTACCTGGCCGACGCGACGCATGAGCCGACTGCACTGATGGAGTCCCGTGCGCGCGACAGCCTGGCGAGCGATGGCATTGCCACCGCGCTGGACGAGTTGGATACGCGGTCGCGCAAGATTGTTGAAGAGCGTTGGTTGAAAGTCAATGACGACGGATCGGGCGGCATGACGCTGCACGACCTGGCCGCCGTTTACGGCGTCAGTGCAGAACGCATTCGCCAGATTGAAGTCGCTGCGATGAAAAAAATGAAAAAGGTGCTCGGCGCTTACGCTTGAGGCAATCTCGCTGCCGACCTACTCAAAACGCCATGCCGGTATTGAACGGCTTGGCGTTTTTTTATGCCCGGCCTGTTTTCATCAGGCTGGTTTTCCGTCAGGCGCGTTCCGCCTCACGCACCTTTGAGCAGCAGGCGAATGTCTGAAGTCAACCCACTCGCATCGTTGCCGTAACGGCTGTACAGCCTCACCCGGCCTTTTGTGTCGTAGACGTAGCTGCCGGCAGAGTGGTCCATGCTGTAGCTGCCGGGTGTTTTTCCGTCCACTTTTTTGTAGTAAATCTTGAAGTCTTTCGCGACCTGAGGCAACTTGTCGATTGAAGGCCGAAGCGCCAGAAAGGTCGGATCAAAATTGCGCATGTAGGCTTGAAGCAGCTCGGGCGTGTCGCGCTCGGGATCGACCGTGATCAAAATCGCCTGCAGTTTGTCACCGTCAGCGCCAAGTGATTTTTTGATGCCTGCCAGTTCAGCCATGGCCGTTGGGCAGACATCGGGGCACTGGGTAAAACCGAAAAACACCACCACCACTTTGCCGGTGAAATCCTTGATGCTGCGAAGCTGGCCGTTTTGGTCAGACAACGCAAAATCTTTGGCGTACTCGGCGCCGGTCAGGTCTATGCTTTTAAAGCTGGGTTTTTCTTCTTTGGAGCAAGCCGATAAAAGGCCTAGAGCCAACGTCAATGCAAGGCTGTTTGCTATTATTTTTATAGTCTTTCGCTTGCCCTGCGAATACTTTGAACCGGCTGGAAATGGGGTCATGCCAAGGCTTATAAAAGGTAATGATCAAGCAGCAGCGCTGCGAACAGCACCGACAAGTGAATCAGTGAAAAGCGAAAAGTCTTACGGGCCAGCGCATCAGAGTAGTTTCGCCACAGCCGCCAGCCATACCAGCTGAATCCACTGCTCAACACCACCGCCACAATCAGGTACAACCAACTGCTCATGCCAAAGGCGAAGGGCATCAGACAAGCCGGAAACAAGACCAGGGTGTACAGAAACACCTGGAGCCGGGTGAACTCGTTGCCGTGCGTCACCGGCAACATCGGCAGGCCAGCCTTGCGGTAGTCTTCCACCCGGTAGAGCGCCAGCGCCCAGAAGTGCGGTGGCGTCCACAAAAAGATGATCAAAAATAAAATCAGCGCTTCGGGGCTGACGGTATTGGTCATGGCCGCCCAGCCGAGCACGGGTGGCATGGCCCCTGATGCTCCGCCAATCACGATGTTTTGGGGCGTCATCGGTTTCAGAATGACGGTGTAGATCACCGCGTAGCCGACAAAGGTGGCAAAGGTCAGCCACATCGTCAAGGGGTTGACCCAGACATACAAGATCGCGCTGCCGGCGGTACAGAGCACGGCCGAGAACAGAAGCGTCAGCGTGTTGCTGAGCTGACCCTTGGCCGTGGGGCGCCAAGCCGTGCGCTGCATGCGCGCGTCGATGCGCCGTTCAACGATGCAGTTGAATGCCGCTGCGGCGCTGGCCACCAGCCAGATGCCGATG
>JANMBW010000078.1:0-4584 GCA_031360565.1 Polaromonas sp. | reverse complement strand
TATCGGACCCTGATCAAGGGCTACATGGTTCGCCACAAAGTCAGGCCGGGCATCACGGGCTGGGCCCAGGTCAATGGCCAACGTGGCGAAACCGACACCTTGGACAAAATGCAGTCGCGTATTAATTTCGATCTTGACTACCTGCGCAACTGGTCCCTGAAACTCGACATCTTCATCATTTTCAAGACCGTTCGACTGGTGTTCAAAGACAGTGCGGCCTACTGAAAAAACGTGTCTCCCGCTTCCTGAATTAGTGCGAATGAGCTATTGTTGAGACTCTTTCAACAACTCTAAGATTGTCATGAACTCTTCATCATTCAGCAGCCAAGCACAGCAGCAACAGTCCGGTGACTTTTTTTTAAGTGACAGGTTTTATTTGACGCAGCGACGGAGCGCTGCAGTTATTTCTTCTCGACTCTTTTACCTGCTTCCTATGGCCATGCTAGCGATCACGTCGGTGGGGGCACAGGCCGATGAACTCGACACCTTTCAGTTCAGGGTAGGCGAAAACATCATGCACCAGAGTAATGTGTTTTATTTACCGGATTCTGCCAACCCACAGGGCGACAAAGTGGCGGTGACCAGCGCGGGTCTCAAAATAAACAAAGCTTATGGCCTGCAACAGATCGAACTGGATGTGGGTGCAGAAAATTACCGCTACAGCCGCTTTTCCCAGTTGAATTTCACCGCAATGAATTATGCCGCGGCATTTCGCTGGAGTATTACCCCGGCCTTCCACGGTAACGTGATAGCCAATCGTCGGGAATTTGTAGACAGCTCGGCAGACGTCCAAAACACGGGGCAAGTCAATCGGCGGACCGATCGATTCAACGCGCTGGATGCCGAATACGAACTCGGTGCAGCGTGGCGATTGGTGGGCGGCGTGTTCGAACGTCGAATCAGCAACAGCCAGCCATTTACCTTTGAAGGTAATTCCAAGATTCAGGGCACTGAAGCAGGCTTGCGTTACGTCTATCCGTCGGGCACATCACTGGCCTATCGCTACAAACAAGGCAAAGGTGATTACCAGGACAGGCCCTTGTCTGCCCAATTTGCCAACCAGTTCAAGGATCGGGAGCACGAGTTCAAGCTTGGCATAGCACCAACCGGAAAAACCACGATACAGGCCCGCCTGTCGCATTTGCAGCGTCGGCATGAAGGCCTTCCAGCTCGCGATTTCTCGGGTTTGACGGGTCAGCTTGATGCCACTTGGGCTGTGACTGGAAAAACCACTATTGCTGGCGGCGTGGTGCATGAGCTTGGCAGCTACCAGGATCAAACGGCGAGCTATTACGAAGGCGACCGCTTTTTTGTGAGCCCTACCTGGAAACCGACTGAAAAAACTGCCGTGCGCCTTCGCTACGACCACGGCAAAAGAAAGTTCCGAGGTGCTCTACCCGGGGTAGCCGGAATCGATCGCACCGACACCACGAACCTCTCGTCGATTACTCTCGAATGGCAAGCGCTTCGGGCACTGAAGCTCGCCGCGATGGCTCAACAGCAAAACCGGCGGTCAAGCGCTCCAGGCTTTGACTACAAGAACACGAGCGTTGGCATTTCTGCACTGTTCAGTTTTTAACCATGCGATGCCTCACGATTTTCCAAGTGTCTGATCCCAGACTGTATTAACCCTCTACCAACCTCAAAGGTGCCAATATGAAACGACCGATCCATTGCTTGCTCACAGGATTCATTTCTGTTTTCACATTGACCACCTTTGCTCAGGTAAGCCCAGTACCGCCTGTAGCAGCCGCACCGCGGGCCGCAAGCAGTCAGGACTACAAACTGGGCGCGGGAGACGCTATAGGTGTACAGGTTTACCAGAGCCCCGACCTCACTGTTGATGCTCGGGTATCTGAAAGCGGTGTCATCAACTACCCCTTGGTCGGAAGTGTCCAGTTGGGGGGATTGACGATCTCTGAAGCCGAGAAAAAGATCGCTGACGCCCTGCGCACCGGTGGTTTTGTCAAGGTTCCTCAGGTCAATATTGTTTTGAGGCAGGTGCGTGGCAACCAGGTCGCGGTGCTGGGCCAGGTCAGCAAACCTGGCCGTTTTCCGTTGGAGACATTCAACACACGCGTTAGCGATATGTTGGCCGCGGCGGGTGGCATCACAGCAACTGGAGATGATGTCCTCATCGTCACCGGGCAGCGTGAAGGAAAGCCTTTCCGCAAGGTCATTGATATTCCGGCTTTGTTTTTAAACGACAAGAAAGATGAAGACATCGTGCTTTCTGGCGGGGACACGCTTTTCGTCAACAAGGCACCCGTGTTCTATATCTACGGTGAGGCCCAGCGCCCAGGCCCGTATCGCATCGAGCGTGGCATGACCGTCATGCAGGCGTTGGCTCAGGGAGGCGGTCCGACCAACCGGGGTAGTCAAAACCGTCTCCGTCTGCATCGCCGGGATGCCAGTGGCAAGGTGGTGGAACTGTCTCCTCAATTGACAGATACCGTCAGGTCAGAGGATGTGCTGTATGTGCGTGAGAGTCTCTTTTAATCAGCCATGACTCTTTACCAATTTTTGTTGATACTGCGGGCGCGCTACCGGATAGTCGCTTTGATTATCCTGGTCGCAGTTCTCGGTGCGCTGGCAGTGACTGCTCTACTGCCCAAAAAATACACGGCGCAAACTGCTGTGATGGTTGATCTGCGCTCGCCCGACCCGGTGGCGGGCGGCGTGATGCCAGGACTGGTTGCTGCAAACTATATGGCCACGCAGGTCGACATCATCAGTGGCGAGCGGGTAACGCAGCGAGTGATCAAGATGCTCAAGCTCGACGAGAGCCCCGATGCCAAAGAAGAGTGGCTCCGCGCCACTGAAGGCAGGGGATCATTCAACGACTGGCTTGGCGAATCACTGAGAAAAAAGCTGGAGGTTAGGCCTTCACGAGAAAGCAACGTCATTACTATTACCTACAAGGGCAACGCTGCTGAGTCCTCTGCACAAATCGCCAACGCTTTTGCGCAGGCCTATCTGGAAGTCAACCTGGCGCTAAAAACGGATCCTGCCCGGCGGTATGCAGAATGGTTTGACCAGCAAACCAAGGCATCACGCGTCAAACTGGAAGAAGCACAGTCCCGTCTTTCCAATTACCAGCAGAAGGCAGGCATCATCACCAGCGACGAGCGGGTTGACTACGAGGTTGCCCGGCTGGGGCAGATTTCGACCCAGCTGACTGCGGTCCAGGGAGAATCCACCGATAGCCAGAGCAAACGCGCAGGACGCGGCGATACGGTAGCCGAGGTTATGCAAAGCCCGCTCATCAACGGACTCAAGGCTGACATTGCGCGGCTGGAGGCCAAAGTCAAGGAAAGCAGTGTCAACCTCGGCGCCAACCACCCCCAACAACAACGCGCCGAGTCGGAGCTTGCGTCACTGAGGAGCCGACTGGCCAGCGAAACCCGGCAGATCAGTGCTTCGATTGACACCTCTTATCGCGTCAGCAAAGACCGCGAACGGGAACTGCAGGGCGCCATCCAAGCGCAGAGAGCCCGGGTTTTAATGCTTAACAAACAGCGCGATGAACTCAACGTTTACCGCCGCGATGTCGAGTCTGCCCAACGAGCCTATGAGACCGTCAGTCAGAGTGCCTCACAGACCCGTCTGCAAAGCCTGACCAACCAGACTAATGTGGTTCTTTTAAATACCGCCTATGCACCACTTAACCCGTCTAGTCCCAGGCCTTTGATCAACCTTTTGATTGGTGCAGTTGGAGGGACCTTGCTCGGCGTTGCTTTTGCCATGTTGCTTGAACTGACCAACAGGCGCGTGCGCTCGTCAGACGATCTCATGCAGATGCTGGATCTGCCAGTGCTCGCGAGAATCAGCTCCAACTCCGGACCGAGAAAACTCCCCGGGTCGAGATACCTGACACTCGGTAATGGAAGTACTGCATGACAATGAACGCTTCCACCCTCATTCGATCCGTCCCGCTGACGGTCCCCAGCAAACCAGCAACTGGTGCCGGTCGCTCAATCGGCGTCATATTGGTTGATTCGGACCGGATTTCTCCCCCTCAGGCGGCGCAAATTCTTGCATATCAACAAGAGCATGGCAGCCGCTTTGGTGACGCTGGAAAAGCCTTGGGCCTGCTCACTGATGACGACGTCCGCTATGCTCTGTCGGTGCAGTTTGGTTATCCCTATCTGACTCGCGAAAACAATCTCAGCCGGGAACTGGTAGCAGCGCACCAGCCAGCGAGCGATTCGGTCGAACAATTGCGGGCACTACGCAGCCAATTGATGCTGAGATGGTTTGACACTAGCCCAGAGCGCAAATGTCTCGCCATAGTCAGCGCTGGTCGAAAAGAAGGGCGTACTTATATAGCAGCCAATCTGGCGATTGTTTTCTCACAGTTGGGCGAACGCACCCTTCTCATTGATGCCGACATGCGCTCGCCTCGCCTGCACAACTTGTTTAATTTGGGCAAAAGTGCGGGACTGTCTGGCATGCTTGCTGGCCGGGCAGGCATGGAGGCTGTGATCGGTATTTCCGCATTACAAGACCTGTCCGTGTTGCCGGCCGGTGCGGTACCGCCCAATCCCCAAGAACTCCTGGGTCGGCAGGACTTTTCCAAGCTGC
>JANMBW010000069.1:0-7998 GCA_031360565.1 Polaromonas sp. | reverse complement strand
TACCACGTGATCCGCCACATGATCAACCTCGAAACCGTCAACACCTACGAAGGCACGCACGATGTGCACGCTTTGATTCTGGGCCGCGCGCAAACCGGCTTACAGGCGTTTTATTGATTTTTTATGTCACTTTTGGCTTTTAGTCCGGTAATTCTGTGCCTTTGTTGCTATTATTAATATAGCAATATCGAGGGCGAGCACATCTGCTGCACGGACGGACTGACCATTGCGCAGATCGCTCGGTAGTCCTCACCCACCATCGGGCTTTTTGAAGCTCGAGTTGACGACTGGCAAGTAAGAATCTACATTACTAACCAGTCAGTCATTAACAATGCCGCCTGCCCATCTCATTTGCAAAACTCATGCGTTGACCGACGTCAAACGGGAACGGCGTAAGGAGGCGCGACCCGGCGAACTGCTGGACGCCGCGCTGGACCTGTTTGTGGAGAAAGGTTTTGCGGCCACCCGGGTGGAGGAAGTGGCGGCGCGCGCAGGGGTCTCCAAGGGCACGCTGTTTTTGTATTTTTCCAGCAAGGAAGAGCTGTTTAAAGCAGTGGTTCGAGAAAACATCTCTGGCCGCTTTAAAGAGTGGAGCGACGAGATTTCAAGTTGCCAGGGAAGCACCCACGACATGCTGGCCTACTGCATGAACAGCTGGTGGGACCGCGTCGGCGCAACCAAGGCATCGGGCATCACCAAACTCATGATGAGCGAGGCCACCAACTTTCCCGACATCGCTGCTTTCTACCAAACAGAAGTGATCGTCCCCGGCCAGTCCCTGATCAAGCGGATTTTGCAGCGCGGCATGGATCGTGGCGAATTCCGCGCGATGGATCTGGACTATGCGGTGTACAGCGTCGTTGCACCCATGATTTTTCTGATGCTTGCCAAGCATTCGGCCGGCGTGTGCGTGGGCAGTGCCGCTGACCTCGATCCTAAAAAATACATCGCTATGCAGGTGGGAACCATCCTCCATGGCCTGAGCACCACACCGCACGCCGCTTGGTCGGGCGAGGCAAAACACCCTTCATGACTCCGTCCCGAAAACGCTGGGTCGCCGTGGCGATCGTGCTGCTGGTGGCCTCGCTGATTGCAGTTGGCGTCATGCGTGCCCTGTCAGCACGCCAAGCACAGCAGCTCGCGCTGGTGAAGGCTGGTAGCGTTAAAGAACTGGAGTTGGTGGAGCTGGCAGTCACCGATGTGGTCAGAGCGCAGAGGCTGGAACTGACGCAGGGTGTCGCAGTGTCGGGGTCGATCAGGGCCGTCCGTTCAGCAGTGATCAAGGCACGGGTGGCCGGGGAACTTCAAGGGCTCAGCGTTCGCGAAGGGGACTTTGTCAAAGCCGGTCAGGTGATTGCCCGAATCGATGCCACCGAATACCAGTCGCGCGTACGGCAGGCCCGGGAACAGGCCGAAGCGGCCAGAGCACAAGTCGAGGTGGTCCAGCGCCAATACGACAACAACAAGGCCTTGGTCGACCAGGGCTTTATTTCCCGGACAGCACTGGACACCTCGCTGGCCAATCTCAACGCCGCCCGGGCGACCTACAAGGCGGCGCAGGCGGCTACCGAGCTGGCGTCCAAAACCTTGGGCGACACCGTTCTGAGGGCACCGATTGCCGGCCAGGTCTCGCAGCGTTTGGCGCAGCCGGGCGAGCGCGTCGGTGTGGACGCACGCATTGTGGAGTTGGTCGATTTAAACCAGCTTGAACTTGAGGCCACGCTGGCTGCATCGGATGCGGCCCTGGTTCGCATCGGCCAGACTGCGACGCTGCAAATTGAAGGTAGTGCCGAGGTCGTGTCTGCCACAGTCGCCCGCATCAACCCCAGCACCCAGGGCGGAAGCCGCAGCGTCCTGGCTTATCTGAGCATCGCCAACACTGGCATTGGGAAGGCATTGCCCCTGCGCCAGGGGCTTTTCGCGCAGGGCACACTCGGGTCCGTCAGGACCACTCAGCTGGCAGTGCCGCTTAGCAGCGTACGAACCGACAGGCCCACACCTTATCTCCAGATCGTTGAAAGTGGCCGCATTGCTTACCGGCCAGTGGAGCTGAGCGCACGCGGAACCAGCCCTGCGCCGGACGCCAGCGAAACAATGGTGGCCATCAAGGGGGCCGGAGTCGATGAAACAACCGTCGCACTTCGCGGCCATATCGGCTCCCTGCGTGAAGGCGTGGCCGTCCGCTTTACCGCAGCTCCCAGCGCTACCACCCCGGGCCCCGCCGACGCCGCGTCCGGCCCCAAATCACCCTGACGCTGCGCCATGTGGTTCACGCAGGTCAGCCTTAAAAATCCGGTTTTTGCCACCATGGTCATGCTGGCCATCGTGGTGCTGGGGCTTTTTTCATACCAGCGCTTGCAGGTCGACCAGTTCCCCAATATCGACTTGCCGGTCGTGGTGGTCACTGCCGATTACCCCGGCGCCTCGCCCGAGATTGTTGAAAGTGAAGTCACCAAGAAAATAGAGGAAGGCGTCAACTCGATTGCCGGTGTCAGCAGCTTGACCTCCCGCAGCTATGAGGGTCAGTCTGTCGTCATCATTGAATTTCAGCTTTCTGTTGACGGCCGCAAGGCCGCCGAGGACGTGCGCGAAAAAATTGCGGCAATTCGCCCGCTGCTGCGTGATGAGGTCAAGGAGCCCCGCGTGCTGCGCTTTGACCCCTCGAGTCGTGCCGTCTGGTCAGTGGCTGTCCTGCCTGCCCCCACTTCTGGCACGACGCGCCCGATGTCTGCCGTCGAGCTGACCAACTGGGCCGACCAGGTACTGAAAAAACGTCTTGAAAACGTGCGCGGGGCAGGTTCGGTTTCGCTGGTTGGCGGAACAAGGCGCGAGATAAATGTTTATCTCAATCCGCAGGCCATGGAAGCGTTCGGCATCACGCCCGATCAGGTGGTCAATGCGGTGCGCAATGAGAACCAGGACCTGCCAATCGGTGCCATCCGTTCGCTGACACAGGAACGTGTGGTCAAGATTGATGCGCGCATGAAGCGGCCCGAGGACTTCGGCAAAATCATCGTGGCCCGCAAAAATGCCTCGAACGCAACTGGCGGGAGCGCCGCTGTGACCGTCGACCAGGTAGCCCGCATCGCCGACGGTGCACAAGAATTGGAATCGCTGGCCCTTTACAACGGCCAACGCACGCTGTTGCTCAGCGTGCAAAAGGCCCAGGATGAAAACACCATAGCCGTGGTGGATGGGTTGAACAAAGCGGTAGCCGCGATACAGCCGCAGTTACCACCCGGCCTGCGCCTGGAACTGGTCACGGACGGGTCTCGCTCGATTCGGGTGGGCGTTGAAAACGTACGCCGTACGCTCATAGAAGGTGCGCTGCTGACCGTGCTGATCGTATTTTTATTTCTCAATTCATGGCGCTCGACCGTGATCACCGGATTGACGCTGCCGATTTCCATCATCGGCAGCTTTCTGTTCATGAACCTGTTCGGTTTCACCATCAACATGATCACGTTGATGGCCCTGTCGCTCTGCGTGGGCCTGCTGATTGACGACGCGATTGTGGTGCGCGAGAACATCGTGCGCCACGTCAAGATGGGCAAAACACCGTATCTGGCTTCGCTTGACGGAACCCGTGAAATCGGCCTGGCGGTGCTGGCCACGACCTTCTCTATCGTTGCGGTTTTTCTGCCGGTCGGCTTCATGGGCGGCATCATCGGGAAGTTTTTTCACGAGTTCGGCATCACCATCGTGGCTGCGGTGCTGCTTTCGATGTTCGTCAGCTTCACGCTCGACCCGATGCTGTCCAGCATCTGGCACGACCCGGCGATTCAAAAGCAAAGGCCAGCCGGCGCGCCAGAGCGTTGGTATGACAAGACCATTGGACGGGTCACAGGCTGGTTTGACCGCGCGACCGAATCGCTGAGCCAAAGTTATCAAAGCATTTTGCGCTGGGCCCTTGACCACAAGCTGGTCACACTGGCCCTGGCTGTGGTGATTTTTGCCACCAGTGTGCTCATGGTGCCGCTGCTGGGAACCGAGTTTGTACCCAAGGCCGATTTTTCGGAAACCACGCTCAACTTTTACACACCCGTGGGCTCGTCACTGGAAGCCACCGAGGCCAAAGCGCAGCAGGTCGAAGCCATCGTCCGCGAGTTCCCTGAAGTACGCTACACCCTGGCGACGCTGAACACCGGCAACGCTCAGGGCAAGATGTATGCAAGCCTTTATGTGAGACTGGTCGACCGGAAAGCCCGCAAGCGAAGCGTCGATGAGTTATCGGGCGTTTTGCGAGAGCGGCTTCGGCAGGTCCCGGGCATCACCGTCACGCACATTGGCCTGCTCGATTCTGTGGGTGGCAACAAGCAGATCGAATTGTCCTTGCAAGGTCCTGATTTGAAAGAGCTCGAGCGCCTGACCCGCCTCATCACCGACAAGCTCCGGGGCATTCCCGGACTGGTCGATCTGGACTCCAGCGTCAAGCCCGATAAGCCAGTCATTCAGGTGGAGGTGCGGCGCGATGCGGCGTCTGACCTGGGTCTTTCCGTCTCGCAAATTGCCGCGTCCCTGCGCACGCTGCTGGCTGGGCAAACCGTTGGTAACTGGCGCGCGCCTGACGACCAGACCTATGACGTCAATGTGCGCCTGGAGCCCGACGCGCGCAACGCCGTGCAAGACCTGGCCCGGCTGCCTTTCATGAGCAACAGCGTGGGTACCAATGCCGACGGGTCCATGCGTATCGTCCGGCTCAGCCAGGTCGCCAGCGTCAGCGAATCGACTGGCCCCAACCAGATCAACCGGCGCGACCTGTCCCGCGAAGTCGCCATCAATGGCAACGTCTCCAACCGCGCGGCGGGCGAAGTCTCTGCCGACATCAAGGCCACACTGGACAGCCAGAATTTTCCGCCCGGCTACCGCTACCAGTTTGGCGGTGCCACCAAAAATATGGCGGAATCATTCGGCCACGCCATCTCTGCCCTGGTGCTGGCGATTCTGTTCATCTACATGATCCTGGCCAGCCAATTTAAAAGCTTTCTGCAGCCGCTGGCACTGATGACGTCGCTGCCGCTAACTTTGATCGGCGTGGTCCTGGCGCTGTTGCTGTTCCGCTCGACGCTGTCGATGTTTTCAGTGATTGGTATCGTCATGCTGATGGGCCTGGTGACCAAAAACGCGATCTTGCTGGTGGACTTTGCGATCCGGCTGCGTGCGGACGCTATCGACGCGAAGGGCCAGCGCATCCCCGGCATGGATCGAAGCGAAGCCTTGCTGCTGGCGGCAAAAGTCAGGTTGCGCCCCATCCTCATGACCACACTGGCAATGATTTTTGGCATGGTGCCCTTGGCCTTCGCTTTGACTGAGGGCTCGGAACAAAGGGCGCCCATGGGTCAGGCGGTCATTGGCGGTGTCATCACGTCATCGCTTTTGACCTTGGTCGTAGTACCAGTGACCTATTGCTACTTGGATGATCTGGCGCAATGGTTTCGGCGTGGATTTCGCCCCAAAACTGCCACTGCATCAAAGCCTGCTGGCCCGCCTGACATGACCCACGCCGACTAAAATCAGTCCGCCAGCGCTTCGCTCTGCCTCTCTGCATCTACTTTTCACCGCATCCGATCAAACCGCCATGAACTACGAACAAGCCCGATTCAACATGATTGAGCAGCAAATCCGTCCCTGGGAGGTGCTGGACAACCAGGTGCTGTCGCTGCTGGCAGTGATCAAGCGCGAAGATTTTGTACCCTTGGCGCACCGGTCGCTGGCGTTTGTAGACATGGAAATCCCGCTGACTACCGACCTGCAGCAGCACCCCAGCCAGTGCATGCTGGCACCCAAGGTCGAGGCCCGGATCCTGCAGGACCTGGGGGTGCAAAAGCACGAGAAAGTACTGGAGATAGGCACCGGATCGGGCTACATGGCCGCACTGCTGGCGCATCGTGCACAACAGGTGATGACGATGGAAATTGACAGCAACCTGGCCCAAACAGCACGCGACAACCTTAAAAAGGCTGGCATTTACAACGCCGATGTGCGAACTGGCGACGGCGCCGCGTCCTTTGCCAAAGCGGTGGCGGGCAGCGACCCCTTGCGCGGCCCTTTCGACGTGATTGTGATGAGCGGCTCGGTAGCGGCTGTGCCCGACGCACTGCTCCAGTTACTGAAGGTGGGCGGAAGGCTCAGTGCCATCGTGGGCCAGGAGCCGGTCATGCGCGCCACGCTGGTGACCCGGGTAGCCGACAAGGCCTGGCGTACCACGCAGGCCTGGGACTCCGTGGCACCGCGGCTGCTGAACTTTCCCGAGCCCTCCCGATTCAGCTTTTAAACACCCCCACCAGCCGACCCCACCATGGCGCCTCAACTTCGTCCCGCCCACTTTGCCGACTGGCGCGATGACGCAGCAGCGCTTGCACCGGCGACACCGCCCATCGTGCTGGATGTGCGCGAGCCCTGGGAACTGCAGGTCGCCTCGGTCAAGCCAGATGGATTCTTGCTACTGCATATTCCGATGCGCGACATCCCGGCTCGCGTGGCTGAACTGCAGCAGGCCCATGGAAGCAGCCAACCGATCGCCTGCCTGTGCCACCATGGCCTGCGCAGCATGCAGGTGGCCAATTTTCTGGCGCAAATCGGTTTCACCAAGGTCGTCAATCTTGACGGCGGCATTGAAGCCTGGTCGCAGCAGGTCGATGCAACAGTTCCGCTTTATTGAATGAAGAATCCAGTCGCCCGTTGGCTGAATGAACACATGAATGATTGGATGCTTGGATTGCGAATCGTCTGTCGATTGCAGGATTAGGACACTTATGAACACGCCCCCTCAAATCGATGTGCCGCCCGCGGTGACCGGGCTGCTGCCCCTGTCGCTGGCCTTCGCCTCTGCGCTGCTGGCTATCAGCCCCTTGGCGCAGGCGCAGAGCCTGGTAGACCTGTACGCATCGGCGCGCGCCTTTGACGCCAGTTACCAGTCGGCCCGGCTGCAATATGACGCCAATATAGCCAGGGCCGAACAGGCCAAAGCCGGCATCCTGCCCACGGCTGGCCTGGCCGCTGGGGTCACGCGCACGGGCTTCGAAAATACCAATCCCCAGATCAACCGCAGCTTCAGCACTCAAAACGCCACGCTCAGCGCGTCGCAGCCGCTCTATCGCCCCGGTAACTGGGCAGCTTATGAGCAAGGGCTGCAGCAAGTCGCTCTGGCCAAGGCGCAGCTCGACGCAGCCGAACAGGACCTGATCGTGCGCACCAGTCAGTCCTACTTTGACGTGCTGGCCGCGCAGGACACCCTGACCTTTGTCAAGGCACAAAAAGCTGCCGTTGCAGAACAGCTGGCCTCGGCCAAACGCAATTTTGAAGTGGGTACCTCCACGATTACCGACACGCGTGAAGCACAGGCCCGCTATGACCTGGTGATTGCCCAGGAAATTTCGGCCGAGAACGATTTGCGGGTGAAAAAAATCACCCTTGACCAGCTGGTGGGGAAAGCCGAGGCACAACCCACGGGTCTGCTGGCGCCGGTGAACTTGCCGCCCGTGCTTCCGCCGGACGTTAACGCCTGGGTGCAGCAATCGAGCAGTCTGCACCCCAGCATTCGCCAAGCCCAAAGCGGCCTGGACATCGCCGAGCTGGAAGTCACCAAGGCGCAAGCCGGTCACAAACCCACACTCGACGTCACGGCCAGCTACAACGTCACCCGCAATCCCTCCGGCACCGTGACCTCACTGCAGCCGCAGGCGTCGCGTACGCAGACCGGCAGCGTCGGCCTGCTGTTCAATCTGCCCCTGTTTGCCGGCTTCGCGACGCAAAACCGGGTGCGAGAAACGCTGTCGCTCAGGGACAAGGCGCAAAGCGATCTGGAGGGTACGCGTCGCACCGTGGCGCTCAGTACACGCACGGCGTTCTTCGGTGTGCAGTCGGGTCTGGGGCAGGTCAAGGCGCTGGAGGCGGCCGAATTGTCCAGCCAGAGCGCACTCGATGCCAATAAGCTGGGCTACCAGGTCGGTGTGCGCATCAACATTGACGTGCTCAACTCGCAGAGCCAGCTGTTTC
>JANMBW010000032.1:0-2459 GCA_031360565.1 Polaromonas sp. | reverse complement strand
ACAACTGCCCGGCTGTATCGCTCTACGTCACGATCGATGAAGCCTCGCTGGATATACGCAAGACGGTGACCCGGCTCGAACAGGTGCCTATTGCCGCCAACCTGCGACACGATGTGCTGGACAGCACGTTCAACGAGGCTTTTTTTGATGCTACAAAACTAATAGCTGATAACGCCCAGTTTGATTGGGCTACAGAGCTTATTTTCTTGCACCGACTGGCAAAACAGCTCAAATCACAAAGGGAGGTAGCGCGCGGCAAACCTGAAAATTTCAATCGCCCTGACTTCAATTTCAAGCTCGATAACCCCAGCGGACAAGAACCTCACGGCGACGAGAAAGTCAGCATTACCACCCGCCAGCGCGGCGCACCGCTTGACCTCATCGTGGCGGAGGCGATGATTTTGGCTAACAGCACCTGGGGCCAGTGGCTGGCTGAACACGGCGTACCCGGCATTTACCGCAGCCAGGCCAGCCTGGCGCCCGGCGTGAAAGTGCGCATGGGCACCAAGGCTTTGCCGCATGCCGGTCTTGGCGTCAAAAGCTACGCGTGGAGCACCTCACCGCTGCGTCGCTACACCGATCTGGTCAACCAGTGGCAGATCATTGCTTGCGCCAAGCACGGCCGCACCGCAGCACTGGTGGCGCCTTTCAAGCCCAAAGACGCCGAGCTTTTTTCCATCATCTCGGGTTTTGATGCCGCATACAGCGCCTACAACGGTTTTCAGTCCGGCATTGAGCGCTACTGGACGCTCAAATACCTGCAGCACAACAACATCACGGAACTGACGGCCACCGCCTTCAGGGACAACCTGGTGCGGGCCGATGATCTGCCGCTGGTATTGCCTGCAGCGGGTGCGCAAGGTTTGCCACGCGGCGCCCGAGTCCGCGTGCGCCTGGGTGAAATCAACGAGATCAGCCTGGACATTACCGGGGCGGTGATCGAACGCCTGGACGCAGCCGCCGAAGACATTGGCGACACCACACCGGACGACGACGAAGGGCAAGACGACGCCCTGGCAGCCGGACCGATAGCGATCGCGGTCGATCTGGACGAGCCTGCCACCGAAGCATCGGATGTCGCCTGAAGTCCGGTCTAGACAGGCTTTAGGCCCGATAATTCGGTTCAGTGAAATCCTTCAGCACACTGCAAATCGCCTTGGGAGCGTCGGCCCTGGTTCACGCGGTGGTGTTGACAACGCGTTTTGTTGCGCCAGAAAGCTTTAACCGCGTTTTTCAGGATACGCCGCTTGAAGTCATTTTGGTCAATGCCAAATCCACCGAAAAACCGGTGCTTGCCAAAGCCATTGCACAAGCCTCTCTGGCCGGCGGCGGGGAACTCGACAAAGGTCGTGCTACCTCACCGCTGCCACCCTCAGCCCTGAGCTCGCTGGGCGACGCAGCCGAAGACGCGCAGCGCCAGGTCGAGGCTTTGCAGGCACAGCAAACGCAGTTGCTGGCGCAAATCAAGAGGCAACTGGCCACACTGCCGCCGCCAGACCCGACTGTGCCGGCCAACGATCCGGTGCAGGCAGAACGTGAAGAAAAGCGCAAGCAGCTGCTCAACATCCTGGCCGAAATCGAAAAACGCATCAACGAAGAAAACGCTAGGCCCAAGAAACGCTACATCAGCCCGGCTACCCGCGAGGAGGTCTACGCGATGTACTACGACCATCTGCGCCGCAAGATTGAAGACAAGGGTACTTCCAACTTTCCGGAGCAGGCAGGTAAAAAACTGTATGGAGAGTTAACCATGATCGTCACGGTCAACTTTGATGGGCGCATTCTGGCCACGGAAGTGGTCGAGACCTCTGGCAATCTGACGCTGGACCGCCGGGCGCAAACGATTGTCAAAGGTACCGGTCCGTTCGAGCGTTTTACTGAGGCGATGCGCCGCAAGGCGGACCAGATTGTGGTGGTCTCACGCTTCAAATTCAACCGTGACGAGACCTTGCAAACGCGGCTGACCAACCACTGACCGGCAGCTCCAAGCGCATGAAATCTTTGCTGCGTCTGATGGTGCTGATCTTGCTGGCCGGGCTGACCCTACAGCTATATTTTGTCGCGCGTATTGCCTTGATGGCGGTGGTTAATCCGGAATCCACCGCCTTTGAGCGCTCGGAGGTGTATCGGGTGGTCAAGAAAACAGGCGGCCTTAAATGGCGACAGCAGTGGGTGGCTTATAGCCAGATTTCCGATCACCTTAAAAGTGCCGTGATTGCGTCCGAAGATGCCAGCTTTATTGAACATGACGGCGTGGACATCGAAGCGCTGGAAAAGGCCTGGGACAAAAATGCCAAAGCAGAAAAACGGGTCTTGCAGGCGCCCAATCGCTCCGTCAATGGCAAGCTTGCAGCCCGAGCACCCAAGATTGTGGGCGGCTCCACCATTACCCAGCAGTTGGCCAAAAATCTTTTTTTGTCCGGCGAACGCTCGCTGCTGCGCAAGGGGCAGGAACTGGT
>JANMBW010000027.1:0-2409 GCA_031360565.1 Polaromonas sp. | reverse complement strand
TGCCCACGCTGTTGCCCGTCTGAATCGACGAATACATCTGGGCCACTTTGGCTTCGCGGATCAAATTGCGAATCGCGCTGGTGCCCAGCATAATTTCGTGTGCAGCAACACGGCCCGAGCCATCCTTGGTCTTGCACAGCGTTTGTGAAATCACCGCCTGCAAGGATTCCGACAGCATCGAGCGGATCATTTCCTTTTCTTCGGCCGGGAAAACGTCAATGATGCGGTCCACGGTTTTGGCGGCACTGGAGGTATGCAGGGTGCCGAACACCAGGTGACCGGTTTCAGCCGCCGACATGGCCAGGCGTATGGTTTCGAGGTCGCGCATCTCGCCCACCAGAATCGCGTCGGGGTCTTCGCGCAAGGCTGACTTAAGCGCGGCATTAAAACTCAGCGTGTGCGGGCCGACCTCACGCTGGTTGATCAGGCATTTCTTGGATTCGTGCACAAACTCGATTGGGTCTTCTACCGTGAGGATGTGGCCGTATTCGGTTTCGTTCAAAAAGTTGACCATCGCCGCCAGCGTGGTGGATTTTCCGGAGCCGGTTGGCCCTGTGACCAGCACCATGCCGCGCGGCTTGAGCGCCAGGTCGCCAAAAATCTTGGGCGCGTTGAGTTGCTCCAGCGTCAGGATTTTGGACGGGATGGTTCGCAGCACCGCGCCCGCGCCCCGGTTGTGGTTGAAGGCATTGACCCGAAAGCGCGCCAGGCCATCAATTTCAAACGAAAAATCGACCTCTAAAAACTCTTCGTAATTCTTGCGCTGGGTGTCGTTCATGATGTCGTACACCATGGCATGCACCTGCTTGTGGTCCAGCGGATCGACATTGATGCGGCGGACGTCACCGTGAACCCGGATCATGGGCGGCAGCCCTGCCGACAGATGCAGGTCAGACGCCTTGTTTTTGACGCTGAAAGCCAGTAACTGGGTAATATCCATCCCGGCGAATCCTTTGAACGGTGCAGAATTAAGAGGCGTGACGCGACAGAGTTTACAGTCGGATTATGACGACGATCGTGCGCAACCTTCAGCTGGTCCGGGACCGCATCACCATGGCCTGTGTGGCCGCCGGGCGCAACCCGTCCAGCGTGCGCCTGCTGGCGGTGTCCAAAACTTTTCCGGCCGAGGCCGTGCTCGACGCCATGGAGGACGGACAGCGGGCGTTTGGCGAAAATTACATCGCCGAAGGTTCAGACAAGATCCTGGCAATACGGGCCAAGCAAGTCGCCGGCTTGGCCGCGACGACCCCGGCACTGGAGTGGCACTGCATCGGTCCGGTGCAAAGCAACAAAACCCGCCTGGTTGCCGAACACTTCGACTGGGTGCAATCAGTCGACCGACTAAAAACCGCGCAGCGCCTGAGCGAGCAGCGACCGCCTGATCTGCCGCCGCTACAAATTTGCTTGCAGGTCAACATTGACGGTGGGGCCAATAAATCGGGCGTCGTACCGGATCAGCTTGAAGCGCTGATCGAGGAGGTACTCGGCCTGCCACGCCTGAATTTACGCGGCCTGATGACCCTTCCCGAACCGGCGCCCAATTTTGAAGCCGCCTGCGCCGTTCACGCCAAGGCCAAAATGTTGTTTGACCGGATCAATGCATCGGGTGCCCTGTCGTGGCCGATGGACACGCTGTCAATGGGTATGACGGCGGACCTGGAGGCGGCCATCCATTCGGGCAGCACCATGGTGCGGATTGGCTCCGCCATTTTCGGCAACCGGCGTTAGCGACCAGCGGGGTGTCCCGCTTTTCGGAGGTTTCATGGACGCCTTTGGCGACCGAGCGCAGCGTTTGCCTACGCCCTACCGGCCCGAGGCTGGGGTGGTTGCGGAGGCGCTGGGCTTTCTGGCCGACGATCAGGACGGCCTGGCGATCGATTGGGACGCCGCGGCAGAGGTGGCCAGACCCTGGGTGATCGCCGTACGCACCCATCCACCGCCCTTCTGGGCACTGGAAAGACTGCTACAAGAGTTTCCCCTCAGCAGCGCTGAGGGCCTGGCACTGCTGCGCCTGGCTGAAGCCTTGCTGCGCGTGCCCGACGTGGACACCGCGATGGCCCTGACGGCTGACCAATTGCACCGCGCCGACGTTGAGGGCCATGGCAACCCAGCCTTGGCGGGTCTGGCCGCCAATGTGATGGCGCTGTCTGCCCGGCTGCTGCCCGAGCCGGGCGACATGGGCGAGGCGGTGTCCGGCCCCCTGAGTCGGCTCGCGGCAGCTACCGTGGTCGCTGGCGCACTGCGCGCTACCCAATTGCTGGGCCGTCAGTTTGTGTTGGGTCAGACCATCGCCGCCGCGATGGACATGGCGTCGGACGCGAAGAAAAAGCAGCATGCCCTGCGCTACAGCTACGACATGCTGGGTGAGGGCGCGCGCACCGACGCCGATGCCTTGCGCTATCTCGCCAG
>JANMBW010000520.1:0-4506 GCA_031360565.1 Polaromonas sp. | reverse complement strand
CGGAGAAACAGTTTCCAACGCAAAGACGCAAAGGTGCAAAGGACGCAAAGGATTCATATTTTTAAGTTGTTTTTCTTGCTTTGCGCTCTTGGCGTCTTTGCGCCTTTGCGTTGGAAACTGTTTCTCTGTCACATAAAAAGTGTCAAAAACGTGTTTTGCGCTTACCCAGTATACGTAGACAGCTCTTATTGTTATAGCAAACCGGTTTTTTCACTTTCGCTCACCTGTCTGTACCGACCTTGTCCTCATTGCCCATTTCCCCAGCCCAACCGACGCCGCTGGACGTGCTCGGCCAAACCTTCGGCTACGCGCATTTTCGCGGTCCGCAGCAAGCCATCGTCGAGCATGTGATTCAGGGCGGCGATGCGCTGGTGCTGATGCCCACGGGCGGCGGCAAGTCACTGTGCTACCAGATCCCGGCCATCGCCCGGCAAAAGGCGGGCCATGGCGTGACCGTCGTGGTCTCTCCGCTGATTGCGCTGATGCACGACCAGGTGGGCGCTCTGCATGAGGCGGGCGTGGCGGCGGCGTTTTTGAATTCGACCCAGAGCTATGACGAAAGCAGCACGCTCGAAAAACAGCTGCTCAACAACGAGCTGACGCTGCTCTACGCCGCACCCGAACGCATCAACACGCCGCGCATGAAAGGCCTACTGACCAGCCTGCACGAGCGCGGACTGCTCAGCCTGTTCGCAATTGACGAGGCCCATTGCGTGAGCCAGTGGGGCCATGATTTCAGGCCGGAGTACCGGTCCCTGAGCCTGCTGCATGAACTCTTTCCCGATGTGCCGCGCATGGCGCTCACCGCTACTGCCGACGCGCTGACCCGGCAGGACATGATCGAGCGACTCCGGTTGGAAAGCGCGGCGCAGTTTGTCAGCAGCTTTGATCGCCCCAACATCCGCTACACCATCGTTGAGAAGACTGACGCAACGCGGCAGCTGTTGCGTTTTATCCAGACAGAGCATGCGGGTGAAGCCGGCATTGTGTACTGTCAGTCGCGCAAGCGCGTAGAAGAAATCGCCGACATGCTCGCTGATGCGGGCATCAAGTCCATGGCCTACCACGCCGGACTGGACAGCAGCCTTCGGCAGCAGCGGCAGGATCGCTTTTTACGTGAAGACGCCATGGTGATGGTGGCAACGATTGCTTTTGGAATGGGCATTGATAAGCCCGATGTGCGCTTTGTGGCGCATCTGGACATGCCCAAAAACATTGAAGGCTATTACCAGGAGACCGGTCGCGCTGGCCGCGATGGCCTGGCCGCCGATGCATGGATGGCTTATGGTCTGAACGACGTCGTCAACCAGCGCCGCATGATCGACACCAGCGACGCCGCCAGCGAAGAGTTCAAGGCAGTGATGCGCGGCAAGCTCGACGCGCTGCTGAGCCTGGCCGAAGACACGCGCTGCCGCCGCGTCAGCCTGCTCGGTTACTTCGACGAGGCCAGCCAGCCCTGCGGAAATTGCGATAACTGTTTAAGCCCGCCAGCGGTGTGGGACGCCACCGAAGCAGCGCGCAAGATGCTCAGCTGCATCTACCGCGTGCAGCAGGCCAGTGGCATTGGCTTTGGCGCAGGCCACTTGATGGACATCCTGCGTGGCAAGGCAACCGAGAAAGTGACCCAGCATGGTCACGACCGGCTCAGCACCTTTGGCATTGGCGTTGATCTTGCCGAAGCGCAGTGGCGCAGCCTGCTGCGCCAGTTGATTGCCAAAAACCTGGTGCGCGTCGATGTGCAGGCTTTCAACACGCTGCAGCTGATGCCCGATGCGCGTCAGGTCTTAAAAGGCGAAGCCACCGTTTTGCTACGCGAGCAAATAACGGCTGGCAGAACTGGCCAGACCGGCGCCTCGAAGCGCGTCATAAAAAGCTCTGCCAAAGGCCTGGCAGAAGCCACTCTCACCAGCGCGGCGATTGAACGACTCGGCAAGCTCAAAGCCTGGCGGGCGGAAGTCGCACGCGAACACAATCTGCCAGCTTTTGTGATCTTTCACGACGCCACGCTGCGCGCCATCGCCGAGCGTGCGCCCCGGCAGCGTGACGACCTGTTGGACATTTCCGGGATGGGCGTCAAAAAATTGGACGCCTACGGTGCCGAGGTGCTGCGGGTGTGCGCCGCACCGGCCTAGGGCATAAACCCGATACTGCGCGACTCGCGCACCTCGGGCTTGATGCGGTGCTCTGCCTCGAGCTGGCTCATGAACTCATCGGCTGTGAAATCCGCCGCCAGAATATCGGTCTGCCGTTTAACCGCTGCAAAGTCGCCTGGGCAGATCTGCGTGAGCAGGCCCAATCGGGCGCGTAAATCGCTGGTCAGCGCAGACGCGTCTCCGGCCAGCGCTTCGGTCACAAACATCGCTTCGCGCTGGCTGGCCGTCAGCGGCATGAACTTGATCTTGAACGTAAAACGCCGTAGCGCCGCCTGGTCCAGGCTTTCAAGCAAGTTGGTGGTGCAAATAAAAATGCCGGCGTAGCGCTCCATGCCTTGCAGCATTTCATTGACCTCGGTGACCTCGTAGGTGCGCTGCGCGCCGCGCCGATCCTGCAGAAAGCTATCGGCTTCATCAAGCAGCAACACGGCTTTTTCAAGCTCGGCTTCCTTGAACATGGCGGCCATGTTTTGCTCGGTCTCGCCAACGTATTTGCTCATCAGGTCGCTGGCCTGCTTGATGATCAGAGGTTGCTCCAGAGTCTTGGCAATATGCTCGGCCAGCGCGGTCTTGCCGGTACCGGGCGCGCCATAAAAACACAGGCTGCCGTGTCCGCGACTTTTCAGCGCCTCGACAATCCGGGGCACTTCAAATCGCGATTCGACATGCAGCATGCCCAGGTCATAAGTGGTCACACTACGCCGGCCAGTGCTGTGTGCCCGGTTGCCGAGCGCCACGTCAGCATTTTGAAGTTGCCGCTCCATCAGTGACTCCATCAGCGCCGGGCGACCGCCTGTCAGAGTGGCCTGCAACCCTGCCGCATCGATGGGCGCGTCGATGCTGTGCTCAGGTGCGCTGGCCAGGCGCGCAAAACGCACCGCCGTTCGGATTTGCGCGGGCGTCAGGCCCTTGCGCGCGGTGAGCCGGGCGACAAACGCGTCGCTGACCTCGACTCCCTCAAGCGTTTTACGCACCACGCCTTCGCGCGCTCCCGGCGGCGGTGAGCGAAGCTCCAGATGGAAGGCAAAGCGCCGGCGAAAAGCCGGATCGATTTGTTCGATGCGGTTGGTGACCCACAGTGTGGGCACGCTGTTGGATTCCAGAATCTGGTTAACCCAGGCCTTGCCATTGACAGAAGCCCCGACCGGTGCGGACAACTGATCGGAGCGGGCCATCAACTGCGCGGCTTCGCTGGATATTGGCGGAAACACATCTTCGACTTCGTCAAACAGCAGCGCCGAATGGCTGCTGCCCTTTAGAAAAACCTGAGCAATCTGCAAGGAACGGTAGCGGTCCCGGCCGCTCAGGGAATTGCCATCCCGATCGGCATATTCGACTTCAAAAAGATCCAGACCTGCAGCCTGCGCCACCACCTTGGCGAGCTCGGTTTTGCCGGTGCCGGGCGAGCCATACAACAACACATTGACGCCCTGTTCCTTGCTGGCGACGGCATTGCGCAGCAAGGTCACCAGCACCTCTGCATCCTCGCGCATGAAGGCAAAATCAGCCAGGCCCAAGCTGCTGCGTGCGGCAGGGCGGGTAAATACCGCCATCAATTCATTGGTGTCGCGGTACTTGCGCATCAACACCGGTGGTAACTTTTCACTGACTTTCATCAGGTCGGCCAGATCGGTGATGTTGTGCTCGGAGATCAGGTTTTCGACCATGCCGATACGCTCCAGCCGCGAGCCGGCGCGCAGGGCTTCTGCCACCTCGGGCGCCTTGACGCCAGCCACCTCGGCAATCGCGGCATAAGCCTCGGGTGCATTGTTGACCTTGAACTCCACCAGCAGCGAGCGCAAGTCACGCTGGTAGCGGGCCAGCGTGCCGTACAGCAGCAATGCCCGCTCGGCCCGATTGAGCTGCAACAGATTGGCCAGCGCGTCGATGTTTTTTTCAACCAGGGTGGACTGTTTTTTAAGGGCCCGGGCGATCCATTCGCCGGTGGCGCTCAACACCGACAACAGGTCTTTGGGCTGGTCCTTGGCATGCTCATCAAGGTAAAAAAACAGCGTGCCATCTTCGTAGGGGCCACGCCAGGCACCGTGGCGAGCGAGAAATTCGGTATCGCTGAGCGCCTCATGGCCGCGCCAGAATTCATTGTCCTTGCAGCGGCGCCCGAGAAACTCACGCAGGCGCTGCAGTGCAGGCAAGGGCCAGACCAAGTGGCGGCCAGACAATGCCAACAGGCTGTTGAGGTCGCGCCGAACATTGAATTTAGCCCCCTGCCGCGCGGCCAGGCACAGAACAAAATGCGAACACATCAGGTCCAGAACCGGCGCCTGCTGAAGCCCCGGTGACAGCAAACCCGGTGGCTGATTCCCCTCACCTTCGGAACGCTTGGCTTTCATCA
>JANMBW010000487.1:0-4302 GCA_031360565.1 Polaromonas sp. | reverse complement strand
CGCCCAGATGGCGACCCAGCTGATGAACAGCACCGCGCCGTCCTTGCCGGACAAACCCAGTAGCCAGGTGACTGCCATGGGCGGCAAAAACCACAGCCAGCTCAAGAGGTAGCGAAGCAGGGCGCGTTTTTGCGTGATTTGTCCCCCAGTTCGGCTCACGACACGAATGTCCCAGGTTTTCATCGCCAGGGTCTGGCCTTTTGACCAGAACCACACAAAGTAGATGCCAAAAACCACAAAGACAAAAGCCTGCAGCGCATGGCGGTTATCCAGCGCATTGCGGGTCTGGCTTAGGGTACTGAATAAGTAGCCAGAAATAAAAACCACGCCGAATAGCAACAAGCCTTCGTAAGCCCAACAGGCCATGCGACGGGGCAGGGAAGGAACGGGCAGGTCGGGGGTAGCGGCGGATTTTCTAGACAAAGCGGAATATTGAATTGTCATGCGTTCAGGTGAGGGAGTGGACTGACCCGACGGGGCCAAATCAACGACCCGAACGGCTTAGTACTGCGGCGAAAATGACGCGCTGCCGGGCAAGGGTTTATCGTCAACCGGCGGTGGTGTCAGAACCGGCGCAGCGGGACGTTGCGGTCCGGAACTTTTGGGCAACGCCGCCAGTTTTTGGGGCGCCACGGGTCTGACAGCCGTAGCCGCACCTGCTGGCTTGTCAACCCCTTTTGCAGCGAGTTGCTTTTTTTCTTCAGGGCTCAGCGCCTGATACGACTCCCATCTGGCTTTTCGCTCTTCGGGCGTCAATTGTTTGGACAACTCTTTGGTCTTTGCAAAGTTAAGCCTGGCCTGAGCCCGTTGTTGTGGGCTCAAAGTGACCCACTCATTCATCCGGCTGTGCATCGTAGCCTGGTCGGCCGGCGGCAAGGTGGGGTAGTTCTTTGAAATCTGCAGCCATTTCCGCTTCTGTGCTTCGCTGATGCTGTTCCAACCCGATGCCAGGGGCTTGAGAGCAAGTTGCTGATCAGGCTTTAGATCGGTCCATTTCGGACCTAGCGTAACGGTTACCGTTGGCTTGCCAGGTAAAGCCTTCGATGCCGCCGCGACGGGCTTGCTGGCTGCCGCGACGGCAGGGGCTGCAGCGTTGGGCTGGGGAGTTTGAGTCGCACCTGGCAAGGGCGACATCAGGGCGACGGTGACGAGGCATGCCAAAGCCCCGCGGCTTATTAATCTTGATGAAGGTTGAACGCGGGATGAGTCAACGGCAGGGCTCGCTGGCGCAGTCATGGAGAGGCCCAGAGGGATGGGTTCAACGTGTCGTTTTCAGGAATTGAATAAATCCAGGATCGGAAAACGCTGCCGGTGGCAACTCGTCGGTCAGCAGGGCCACATCGACCTCCGCCACTTCCTTGGCGCGGTTGTCGTTTTGAATCGAATTAATCATCAACAAGCCCAGCACCAGCGCGATCAAAGGCACCACGGAACCGATGCCCGACCACAAGTTGAAGCCGTCGTCAGAGCCCCATGTGAGTGCAGCGCCGTTGCCCGCACCGGCGAGGCGACTGACTGCTTGCACTTTCGCAACCTTGCGATTGGCGACCGCCTGAACGCGGGCCGCGCGCAGTCTTTCGGAAATATCGTAGGGCAAATCGGTCGTCGCGGCTGAAAGATACGAGGCCGCCTTGAGAGCAAAACGATCTTGAAGGATGTCAACGCGGTTTTGTAGTGAATTAGTCATAGTTTTATACCTTTGGCCCCCAGCGCCTTGCTCAGTGCAAGTACCGCGCGCGAACAATGCGTTTTAACGCTCCCTTCAGAACACCCCATGGCCGCAGCCGTCTCGGCCACATCCATCTCTTCCCAGTAACGCATCAGAAATGCTTCTCGTTGACGCCCGGGCAGCTGTTTCACTTCTTCCTCGATTTCTCGCAATATTTGCGCCCGCTCAGTTGCATCTTGCGCGCTTTCTGTGCCTTCTGAGTCAGTTTGGGCTTCCAAAGTTTCCAAAAGATCAAAATCTCCGTCTTCACCCGCCGATTCGAAGTCGCTCATATTCGAAAACAAGGCATTTCGGGTTTTCCGGCGCCGAAACCAGTCCAATGTGGTGTTGGACAGGATTCTTTGGAAAAGCATAGGCAATTCAGCCGCTGGCTTGTCGCCATAGCTGTGCGCCAACTTCATCATGCTGTCCTGGACAATGTCCAGTGCGGCCTCTTCGTCCCGCACGTGGTAGATGCTGCGTTTGAAAGCTCGTTTCTCAACGCTTTTCAGGAAGTCGGAAAGTTCTTGTTCGGTGGCCAACGGTAATATTTTCCGGAGTTGTCTAGCGCTGTATTTTTTAGTTGTCGCTGTCCAAAATTATCGCATTGCGGCTGGCCGCACCCTAGGAAACACTTGATTGAGCGTTGTTGCGGGCCCTCAAAATGTCATAATGCGAGCTGCAACTCAAACAAAAAAACGGGTTATGGCCCGGCGGAATATGTTTCTGCCTATGGTTTTAGCCTCAAGTCTCGACGCTGCTTCACAAGAGCCAGCCAAAAGGCACCCAAGGTATTTCGTTAGAGAAATTCACAAAGGTTGATCATGGAAATCTCCAAAGCAGAAATCGCTTCTGCCGCAGCACTGTCTGCCAACGCATCTTCAAATCAGGCGACTCAGGAACTTCGGGGCGCCGAGATTTTGGTCAAGTCCCTGCAGGCCGAGGACGTCAAATACATCTGGGGCTATCCAGGTGGTGCGGTCCTGCATATTTACGACGCTTTTTACAAGCAGGACACGATCCAGCACATTCTGGTGCGCCATGAACAGGCGGCAGTGCATGCTGCCGACGGTTATGCGCGCGCTACTGGTGAAGTGGGCGTCGCACTGGTGACGTCAGGCCCGGGTGTCACCAATGCGGTGACGGGTATCGCCACGGCTTACATGGATAGCATTCCGATGGTCATCATCACCGGACAGGTACCCACGCATGCGATCGGCCTGGATGCCTTTCAGGAATGCGACACCGTTGGAATCACCCGACCGATCGTTAAACACAACTTCCTGGTCAAGGATGTGCGGCAGATGGCCGATACCATGAAGAAGGCATTTCACATTGCGCGCAGTGGTCGGCCTGGCCCAGTAGTGGTGGACATTCCTAAGGATGTGTCTTTTAACAAGACCGCCTACACCGGCTATCCCACAAGCGTAGAGATGCGCTCGTACAACCCGGTGCGCAAAGGCCATGGCGGGCAGATTCGCAAGGCATTGCAGTTGTTGATGAATGCCAAGCGGCCCTACATCTATACCGGGGGCGGCGTGTTGCTGAGCAATGCCTCGCAGGAGCTGCGCACCCTGGTCGACATGCTGGGCTATCCCTGTACCAACACCCTCATGGGGCTGGGCGCTTACCCGGCCAGCGATAAAAAATTCCTTGGCATGCTGGGCATGCATGGCACGGTAGAAGCCAACAATGCGATGCAGAACTGTGATGTGCTGCTGGCGGTTGGCGCACGTTTTGATGATCGCGTGATCGGCAACCCCAAGCATTTTGCGCAAAATGAACGCAAGATCATCCACATTGATATCGATCCTTCGAGCATTTCAAAACGCGTAAAGGTCGACATTCCGATCGTCGGTGATGTGAAGGATGTACTGACCGAACTGATCGGCATGATTCGCGAGTCCGGTCTCAAGCCCGATGCTGCCGCGCTGGGTGGCTGGTGGGGCGCGATTGAAGGCTGGCGCCAACGCGACTGCCTGAAGTACAACCCGGGCAACGGCGACGTCATCAAACCGCAATACGTGGTGGAGACGCTCTGGAATATGACCAAAGATGCCGATACCTACATCACGTCTGATGTGGGTCAGCATCAGATGTGGGCCGCACAGTATTACAAGTTTGACGAGCCGCGTCGCTGGATCAACTCTGGCGGTTTGGGCACCATGGGCGTTGGTTTGCCCTACGCCATGGGAATCAAGCTCGCCAAACCTGAGTCTGAAGTGTTTTGCATCACGGGCGAGGGTTCGATTCAGATGTGTATTCAGGAGCTTTCTACCTGCCTGCAATACAACACGCCCGTCAAGATCGTCGCGCTCAACAACCGCTATTTGGGCATGGTCCGGCAATGGCAGGAGATCGAGTATGCCGGCCGCTACAGCAGTAGCTACATGGATGCGTTACCGAACTTTGTGAAACTGGCCGAGGCTTATGGCCACGTTGGCATGCTGATAGAAAAGCCGCAAGACGTGGAGCCTGCCTTGCGCGAGGCGCGCAAATTGAAGGACCGCACCGTGTTCATGGACTTCCGAACAGATCCGCTTGAAAACGTGTTCCCGATGGTGCAGGCCGGCAAAGGCATCAATGAGATGCTG
>JANMBW010000476.1:0-2640 GCA_031360565.1 Polaromonas sp. | reverse complement strand
ATCGCTAACTGAGTAATGCTGTTTCGCGTTTGACCGAACAGCCCTGTGCGGGTGGCGTAGGTGCGCAAGCGCTGCGGGTCATCAAAAGCTAGAAACAGTTTGCCGACAGATGTTAGATGCAGAGGCGCCCGGCCGCCAATGGCTCGGACCACCTGCATCCCTGAACGCTCGCTGTAGGCCCGTTCGACGTACACGATTTCGTCACCCTGACGCATGCTCAGATTTACAGGTTGCTGGATCAATTTGTGCAGGTCGCGCATGGGGACCAGGGCAGCGTCGCGCACGTTGAGCCGAGCTTTGACGAGGTTGCCGAGTTCCAGCAGACGCATGCCCAGTCTATAGTTGCCAGCCGTTGGCCGATCCACAAACCGACCTGTTGCCAGATCATTCAAGATGCGGTGGGTTGTCGAGGGGTGAAGACCAGATTTTTCACTGATGTCTTTCAGCGACATGGCCTCTTCCCGGTCGGCAAGAATTTCAAGCAATGTGAAAATTCGCTCTATGACCTGGACCGTAGGGGTCGCCGATAGGCTGGGGTTTCGCTTGGGCATATGCAGGCCTCCTGCGCCCTATTTTATGTTGTGAAATTCCAATGCACGCATTGGTATAAGGCGCGCAAAGTTTGGGCTGGCTGGCATTTAACCGGGCCATGACGCTCAGGTAACTTTGCCTGACGACGCGTGGGTGGGCGGGTGAATCCATTGGCCGTTCACGCGTATTTCGTGCGGTTTGAAGCCAGCCTTGTATTTCATTTTTGGACTGTTGGCGATCCAGTAACCCAAATATACATAGGGCAGCTGCAGCCGCCTGGCCTGATCGATCTGCCAGAGCACACCATAGTTGCCATAACTGGCGCCGGTCTCAGGCTCATAAAACGTGTAGACCGCAGATATTCCGTCTTCCAGAACATCCAGGATAGACACCATTTTCAAGGCACCGGCTGCACCATTGGGCAAAGCTTCACGAAACTCCACCAGTCGGGAGTTCACCCGGCTTTGGAGCAAGAACTGGGTGTACTGGTCGATGCTGTCGTGGTCCATACCGCCACCGGCATGGCGCCCGTTTTGGTAACGCAAATACAGCTGGTAGTGCTCCGGCATGAAACACAGCTTGAGCACACGGGCGTAAAGAGTGTTGTGGCGGCGCCAAGCCCGCCGCTGACTACGGTCCTGAATGAAGTCAGCAACCGGCACGCGAAGAGGAATGCAGGCCTGACAGCCATCGCAATACGGTCGATAGGTGAACATGCCGCTGCGTCGAAAACCATTGGTCACCAGTTCCGAATAGGCATCGTTGTGGATCAGGTGACTAGGCGTCGCCACTTGTGAGCGGGCCTGCTTGTCCGGCAGGTAGCTGCACGGGTAGGGTGCTGTGGCGTAAAACTGCAGAGTTTGCAGTGGCAGGTCTTTGAGATGCGTCACGGTGCTTGGCTGTTCCTGACGTTCAGGATTTCGTTCCAGTATACGGTTTCAAAGTGCCAGCTGGGTGCCTTCAGCGTGATGGCCTGAGCCACATGTTTGACGAATGCTGTGCGCTGGATTTCGGCCGCGCCAAACGACGCCAAATGGGCGGTATTTTGTTGACAATCGATCATTGAGATACCGTTTGCGCGGCAAAGAGCTAGCAAAGCGCATAAGGCTAATTTCGAAGTGTCTGTCTGGTGCGCAAACATGGACTCGCCAAACACCATGGCACCGATATTGACGCAGTAAAGACCTCCCGCCAGCTTGCCGTTGATCCAGGTTTCCACACTGTGGGCATGGCCAGCGCGATGCATTGCAACATAAGCCTGAAGCATCGGTGGCAGGATCCAGGTGCCGGCCTGGCTCGTTCGTGGCTTTGCCGCACATTCTTCCATGACCTGCTTAAAAGCGCTGTCGATTCTGATTTCGCAGTGCGGTGATGCCAGAAAACGGCTAAGGGTTTTACGCAAGGACCGGTGCAATCTGAAATTTGCACTTTGCAGAACCATGCGAGGGTTGGGACACCACCACAAAATGGGTTGCCCCTCATTGAACCAAGGAAAGATGCCCTGCGAATACGCCTCGATCAGCGTCGGCACATCCAGCACTGCACTGGCTGCCAGCAGGCCAGGAGCCGGGTCTCCAACACCCCAGGCATCGCCGACCGGTGGAAAACCCTCACCCGCAGCCAACCACGGAAGAGTAGGCGGAGACTTTCCCATGGCATCCACCATTAGCTGCGAAAATCTAAAAAATGCATTCGCGGCGGAGCCCAGATCGTTAGCATGCACCTATCGTAGCCGAGCGTATTGCATTGGTTTCGTGATGTGGTGACCGATGATGGTGAAGCGGATCGGGGGATAATTTGCAAAAAAATCAACGCTATAATCAGAGGCTGTATTCCTCGATAGCTCAGTTGGTAGAGCGCCGGACTGTTAATCCGTAGGTCCCTGGTTCGAGCCCAGGTCGAGGAGCCATAAGATTCAAGGGCTTGCACGTAAGTGCAGGCCTTTTGTCTTTCTAAACGTGACGAAAACGTGACAAATCAAGCACGTTATGACCACTTCCCCTGCGCTCAATTCGAGACGCTGCGGACAACAAGTTCTCAGTTGCAAATTTGGCATAGCGATCAACCATCGCTCGTGACTTCCAGCCGCCCAGGTCTTTGAGTTCATCG
>JANMBW010000412.1:0-7482 GCA_031360565.1 Polaromonas sp. | reverse complement strand
TTGAACTGCTGCGGCTTGGCATGCTCGTCGATCAGTTTCCAGTCTTTGGCGCGGTCCGCACGAACGCCTTCTGAAGTGGTGCAGAAAATATCGGCGAGGTCGCGTCGCACCTTGCGCTTGTCGGTGATGCGGGTCAGGCCGCCGGTGCCGGGCAGAACGCCCAGCAGCGGCACCTCGGGCAGGCTAACGGTTGAAGAGCGGTCGTCCACCATGATGATGCGGTCGCAGGCCAGAGCCAGTTCGTAACCGCCGCCGGCGCAAGCGCCCGTTACTGCGGCAATCGACTTGAGGCCATCATGGCGAGATGAATCTTCGAGCCCATTGCGGGTCTCGTTGGTGAACTTGCAAAAATTGACTTTCCAGCCATGAGTCGACAAACCCAGCATGTAGATGTTGGCACCTGAACACCAGATTTTTTCCTTGCCGCTTTCAAACACCACTACCTTGACCGATGGGCTTTCAAAACGGATGCGATTGATTGCATCGTGGAGTTCGATGTCCACCCCCAGGTCATAGCTGTTGAGCTTGAGCTTGTAGCCAGTTTTGATACCGCCGTCTTCATTGATGTCGAGCTTGAGGCGGGCGACCTCGCCGTCTATGCTGAGCGTCCAGTGCTGATACTTGGTGGGATGCGTGGAAAAGCTCACCATCTCGCGCTCCTGGCCATCGATGGTCTGCTTGAACAGCAGCGGTTCGGTCATGGCACTCATGTTGTCTCCTGGTTTGTTGTTGTCGGCATCACGGCTCTTTTCAGATCGGCCAAGCTCTGCCGCTGGGTTCTTGCCGCAGTATCCACCACCGCGTCCGCCCGGGCATACAGCGCTTCCCGGCTTGACAAGATGCGCCGGAGGTCTTCCATAGCTTCGCCGGTCACGCCACGGGTGGCATCAAAGGGACGCATATCGCCCTGGGCCACCACCCGCGCCATGTGCTCTTCGGGGCTGGCCTTGAGCCATACACAGTAAAAACGGCTTTGCAGCAGCTCAAAGGTTTCACGCTCGCTGACAATGCTGCCGCCGGTGGTCATCACAACGCCGTCAGCGTGGTCCTCAGCGATGCGGAACAGTGCGCGCCGCTCGTAGCGACGGTAGCCGGCCTGCCCATGCAGCAGCAAAATCTCATTCATGCTGGTTCCGGCTTCGCGTTCGATCTCGCGGTCCAGCTCGATGAAGGGCACAGCGCGCTCCAGCGCCAGCTGAGCTCCCAGAGTCGATTTACCCGCCCCGCGCAAGCCAATCAATGCGACGCGTTGCTCCCTGCCGCTGGCGTCACCGAGGCCAAAGGTACTGCCCAACAAACCATACGCCTGATCGAGTTGTGCATCGTCCAGTCTGGAGAGCAAGGCCTGGGCCCGAATCAGCGCTGGACGGGGTGCGTCCTGCAGCAATTCAAGAATGGAGATGTTCAGGGCCTGCGCCGCGGCTTCCAGCGAATTGATGGAAACATTGCCCTTGCCGGTTTCCACATCGGCCAGAAAACGTTCGCTCAAACCGGAATCCGTAGCCAGCGCCTTGCGCGTCATACCCCGACGGGCCCGCCACGCGCGCATGCGCTGCCCCAACTCAATCAGCGTGGCACTGGATTCCCGGTCGGACAGGACTGGCATGACTTGCTGATGGCTCCGGTTAAAAATTCGACCTTATCCCTGATACTGCGACAGCGCCAGGCTGTGCGCTGAACTTGCGCCCGGGACCAAGCTTGCAGTATACTGCCTGCAAACATGCTGTCAAGCAGTTTACTGCATTTTTTACGGAGATTCCGATGAAGCTCAAAATTCTGGTCGGCACCATGACCAGCACAGCGGACTACGTTGCTCAGGCTATCCAGATGGATTGCGCTGATTTGGTCAGTGACATTGAGGTGGAACTGATGGATAGTCTGGACATGAAAGTGTTCGACGAGGCCCATGCCAAAGATGCACTATATCTCATATGTACCTCTACTTATGGCCAGGGTGACGTACCCGACAACGCTCGCGCCCTGTACGAATCCATGGCTACACAGCCTCAGTTTCTGGGCCACATCCGCTACGGGGTAATTGCTCTCGGAGACAGAACCTATCAGCAGACCTTTTGCTTTGGCGGCAAAAAATTTGACGAGCGACTGCAAGACCTGGGTGCACAGCGAATCGGCGAGGTGTGGCTACACGATGCCAGCACCGGCACCATGCCAGAGACCGAAGGCACACAATGGTGCCGGGAATGGCTCGCGGCAGCCCTGCCAGCGCTGGAGCCAGCATCGGGCGATCCGGCGGCAGCGTGAATCAGACTGCCTGATTTCAGATATAAAAGCGAATCAGCAAGCGTCTGTTGGTCGTTTTTAGCTATAAAAATAAGAGCATTGACCAATAGACCATCGGAGACAAGCATGCAGTCCAGCCGCGCCGACCACTCGGTCAGCCCACCCCGGGTCGACATTCCACGGGACTACAACGCGGCGCACGATCTGCTGACCCGCAACGACCAACGCAAGGACAAAGTGGCTTTTATTGACGCCAGCAGCAGCGATCAATTGACCTATGGCCAACTTGCCAGCCGCGCCCATCAGTTCGCCAATGCGCTGCGGGCCAACGGCTTCACGCCCGAGAGCCGGTTGATGGTGGCCATGCTGGATACCCCCGATTGGCCCGTGGTATTTCTGGGTTCCATTCTGGCGGGCGTGATTCCGGTGGCAGCCAACACCCTGCTGACCACAACAGATTTTGAGTTCATGCTGCGCGACTCGCGCGCTCGGGGCTTGGTCGTCTCCAGTGCGATTTTGGACACCTTTGCACCCCTGCTCGGAAAAATCGGCAGCCTGCAGACCGTGATCGTGGCCGGATTGCCGGAATTAGCGCCCCACACCACGCTAGCCCAATTTACACAAGCGCATCCAGCTACAGAAAACGTAGCAGATACCTGCGCCGATGACGCCTGTTTCTGGCTTTATTCGAGTGGCTCGACGGGAACCCCCAAGGGCACGGTACACCTGCACAGCCACCTGATCCAAACTGCCGAGCTGTATGGCCGGGGCGTTCTCGGAATTGTGGAATTCGATCTGGTCTATTCCGCTGCCAAACTGTTTTTCGCCTACGGGCTGGGTAACGCCCTGACCTTTCCCCTCAGTGTGGGCGCAACCACCGTCTTGCATCCTGCTCGCCCTACGCCCGCCGGCGTGTTTGAGGTCCTCAAAAAGTACCAACCCACTGTTTTTTACGGCGTGCCAACGCTGTATGCCGCCCTGTTGGCAGACCCGGCCAGACCAGACAAAAAAGAACTTCGCTTGCGCGTGTGCACCAGCGCTGGCGAAGCACTGCCCGCAGAACTCGGTAAAAAATGGGCGGCGGCTTACGGCTGCGACATTCTCGACGGCATCGGTTCTACCGAAATGCTGCACATCTTCCTGAGTAACCGGCCCGGACAGGTCAGGTACGGCACTACCGGCCAGGCGGTGCCCGGTTACGCGCTGCGGATTGTGGGCGATGATGGCAAAGATTGCGATCCAGGTGAAATCGGAGAATTGCAGATCAGCGGACCCAGCGCCGCGCTGATGTACTGGAACAACCGCAGCAAAACCAAACACACTTTTGCCGGCGAGTGGACCAAGAGCGGCGACAAGTACACCCGCGACGCGGACGGCTACTACATCTACGGCGGTCGCAGCGACGACATGCTAAAGGTCAGCGGCATTTACGTTTCGCCGTTTGAAGTCGAAGCCTGCCTGATGACCCATCCTGCAGTGCTGGAAGTGGCGGTCATTGGCGCGCCCGATGGGGACGGGTTGATCAAACCCAAGGCCTACGTGGTGCTCAAAAATGGGCAAAGCGCCAGCGCCGAAGTGCTGCAGGCGCATGTCAAGCAACATTTGGCACCGTACAAATATCCGCGCTGGATCGAGTTCGCAACAGAGTTGCCCAAAACCGCCACCGGAAAAATCCAGCGCTTCAAGCTGCGGCAGTCCAGATAATTCAGGCCCTTCAGGCAGCCCCAGACAGCAGCAATCATCAGTGCCTGCGGGCGGGGTTTTACACTATGCGGCAAAGGGTTGTGCGCCCTTACCATCGTGTTGTCTAATCCGTAGCCTCAAACAAGGAGTTTTTTGATGTCATCACGCCGCTTACTGCTGACCCGCAGCGCTGCCCTGGTCGGGGCCGCCTCCACTGGCTTGCTGCTGCCTGAAATGGTCCGCGCCCAGTCGGGCAAAGTGCGTGTTGGCTTCATGCTGCCTTACACCGGCACTTTTGCCCAGCTGGGCGTCGCCATTGAAAACGGATTTCGCCTGGCCATCAATGAGCAAGGCGGCAAACTCGGTGGCCGCGAGATCGAATACTTCAAGGTCGACGACGAATCCGAGCCTTCCAAA
This sequence comes from Polaromonas sp., assembly GCA_031360565.1. Lineage (GTDB taxonomy): Bacteria > Pseudomonadota > Gammaproteobacteria > Burkholderiales > Burkholderiaceae_C > Polaromonas. Next base: position 3,141 of record JANMBW010000412.1, on the reverse strand, counting down.
GGCATCGAAAACGCCAACAAGCTGGTCCAGCGCGACAAGGTGGACGTGCTGGTCGGAACAGTGCATTCAGGTGTGCAAATGGGCATTCAAAAAGTGGCCCGTGACAGCGGCGTGCTCAGCCTGATTCCCAACGCCGGGGTCCATGCTGCAACCCGCTCGCTGTGTGCGCCCAATGTGTTCCGCACCTCGTTTAGCAACTCCCAGCCGACCCGTGCCCTAGGCCAGGCCATGATTGCCAAAGGTCATAAAAAAGCAGTCTGGATAACCTGGAAATATGCGGCTGGTGACGAAGCTTTTGAGGGTTTCAAGGAAAGCTACACCGGCTCGGGTGGCATTATTCTCAAGGAGTTGGGTCTGCCTTTTCCGCAGGTCGAATTCCAGGCGCTGCTCACCGAAATCGCAGCACTCAAGCCCGACGCAGTGGCCTGCTTTTTTGCCGGTGGCGGCGCCGCCAAGTTCATTCGTGACTACGCCGCAGCCGGTCTGAAAGGCAAGATTCCGCTGTATGGATCGGGTTTTCTGACCGAAGGCGTGCTTGAAGCTGCCGGCCCCGCAGCCGACGGCATCATCACCACCATGCATTACAGTGATTCGCTGGACACGCCGCGCAACAAGAAATTCCGCCTCGATTACGCCAAAGCGTTCAAGTCACAACCTGATGTTTATGCGGTTCAAGGCTATGACACTGGCTTGTTGCTGATCCAGGGCGCCAACGCCGTCAAGGGTGACCTGAACAGCAAAGCTGCGCTCTACAAATCCATGGAAGGCGCTACCATCGACAGCCCCAGGGGCAAGTGGACCATGAGCAAGTCGCACAATCCGGTGCAGGACATGTATCTGCGCGTGGTTGAAAACAGGGAAAACAAGGTGCTCGGCGTGGCTGCCAAAGCACTGGCTGACAGTGGCGCGGGCTGCAAGTTGAGTTGAGCCCCCACGGTTGCTCACTGCGTGTAGCGACCTGCCCCCCGGGGGGGCCGCTGCGCCTGCTGGCCGGCAGAGCCGGACCTGCGGCCCCTGCTGGTGGAAGTCCAGACTCTTACCACTGGCATCGCCTCACTGAAACGCCCCATGGATCTAGCCAATTTTTTTATTCAGCTGCTTAACAGCGTGCAGTATGGCCTGCTGCTGTTCATGCTGGCCGCAGGCCTGACGCTGATCTTTGGCATCATGGGCGTGGTGAACCTGGCGCATGGCAGCTTTTACATGCTGGGCGCCTACCTGGCCTGGTCCCTGAGCGCCCAGTTTGGCAGCTTGACCCTGGCAATTCTCGTTGGCGCGCTGTTGTCGGTCGTTTTCGGACTGGCGCTGGAGTACCTGCTGTTTCGCCACTTTTACAAGCGCGATCACCTTGACCAGGTGTTGCTTACTTTCGGTCTGATCTATATTTTTGAAGAACTGCGTTCGATTATTTGGGGCGACGATGTTCACGGCGTCACCATTCCGGATGCGCTCGGCGCGTCGATTCCTCTTACCGAAAATCTGTCCTATCCGGTGTACCGCCTGTTCATGTCCGGCGTCTGCATTGCACTGGCCATTGGCCTGTATGTCCTGATTTCCAAAACCCGACTCGGCATGAAAATTCGCGCCGGCGCTTTCAACCGCGAGATGGCCGAATCGCTGGGCATCAACATCAAGCTGATTCATGCGGTGGTGTTTGCCCTGGGCGTTGGGCTGGCAGCAGTTGCCGGCATGATTGCCGCGCCGGTTGCCAGCGTCTACCCCAATATGGGCTCGCAGGTGCTCATCATGTGCTTTGTGGTGGTCGTGATTGGCGGCATCGGATCGGTGCGCGGCGCCTTGATTGCCGCCCTGCTGGTGGGACTGGTGGACACCTTTGGCAAAGTGCTGTTGCCGTCGATGGCCGGCATGCTGGTCTATATGCTGATGGCTGCGGTGCTGCTGTGGAAGCCCGAAGGATTATTTAAACAATGAGCGCGCAAAAGGCCAACCTCGAGATCCTGCCGCGCGGCGTGCAACTGTCATTGGGGCTGGCGCTGGTCGCCCTGCTGGCCTTTCCCTTTGTAGGCACGCCGTTTTACACCGACATGGTCACGCGCATGATGATCATGGCCATCTTCGCCATGAGCCTGGACCTGTTGCAAGGGGTCACCGGGCTGGTGTCGTTGGGGCATGCAGCCTATTTTGGTCTGGCGGGTTACGCCCTGGCCTTTCTTACCCCGCAGGGTGAAGCCGTCAGCCTGTGGTGGACACTGCCGGTTGCCGTATTGGCCTCTGGCACAGCGGCGCTCATCATCGGATTTTTTGTCGTGCGCACCCACGGCATCTACTTCATCATGGTCACGATGGCGTTTGCGCAAATGGTGTTTTACCTGTTCTTTGACAACAAGGTGCTGGGCGGCTCCGACGGGCTGTACATCAACTTCAAACCGTCTACCGCCATCCTGGGCTGGACCCCGTTTGAGCTCGACAACAAACGCACGCTCTACTTTTTCACACTGGTCTGCCTACTGGGGGTGTATGCATTTTTGCGTCGCCTGCTGTGGAGCCCTTTTGGTCGCGCGCTCAGCGGCATTCGGGTCAACGAGCACCGTATGCGCGCCATGGGCTATGGCGTGCTGGGCTACAAGCTGGCGGCTTTCACCCTTGCGGGCGCACTCGCCGGACTGGCAGGCTACCTGTGGGGGACGCAGACCGGTTACATCAACCCGGAGCTGATGGGTTTTCACATGAGCGCGCACGCCATCATGATGGTGATTCTGGGCGGCATGGGTAACTTTGCCGGTGCCATCGTCGGTGCCTTTGCCTTTGAATACCTGCTCCATGTGTTCAAGGATCTGCCGACAGTGGGCAGCGTCAATCTGGGCAAGCACTGGCAACTCTGGATGGGTCTTTTTATCGTGCTCCTCATCAGCTTGGCGCCGCGCGGGATCATGGGCCTGGCCGAAAAGTATCTGGTGCGCAAAAAGGTCCTCCCATGAGTGAGGTTCTGCTCAGTGCCAAAAATTTGACCAAACGTTTTGGTGGTTTGGCTGCCGTCAATCAGGTTTCAATCGATCTGCTGCGGAACCATATCCACGCCGTCATCGGTCCCAACGGTGCGGGCAAGTCCACACTGGCCAATCTCTTGTCTGGCGACCTGCCTTTGACATCCGGTTCGGTCATGCTCGGACAGACAGACAT
>JANMBW010000389.1:0-2460 GCA_031360565.1 Polaromonas sp. | reverse complement strand
TCCGGCTTTGGGGCCAGTCCCGGACAAGCCCTGGCCACCAAAGGCCTGCACGCCGACCACCGCGCCGACCATGCTGCGGTTGACATACACATTGCCAACCTGCGCTGCGGCGGCCAGCGCCTCAGCGCGCGAGTCAATGCGCGTCTGCAGGCCCAAGGTTAGGCCGTAACCGAGGCCATTGAGCTGCGCCATCACCGCATCCAGCGTCTTCAGCTCGCCGCTGCCCCAGCGCACCACATGCAGAACGGGACCGAAGATTTCCTCTTGGACATCGGCCGGGCTGCGCACTTCAAGCACCACCGGACGCATCAGCCTGGCCGCTTGCAAGGCCCCGGCGTCAGCAGTATTGCGGCCAGCGACCGTGTGCACGCGAAGCACTTTTTTATCGGTCATGATCCGATCAAGTTGACGCTGAACCGTCTCAAATGCCTGGCGGTCAATCAGCGGTCCGATGTCGGTGGACAGCAGCGACGGATCACCAAGCGTCAACTCGGCGGCTGCGCCCAGAATCATGTCGATCACACGTTCGGCAATCGCCTCGTGCACGCACAACAAACGCAGCGCCGAGCAGCGCTGACCAGCCGAGCGAAAAGCGCTTTCCAGCACGGCGTCGACCACCTGCTCGGGCAAGGCGCTGGAATCGACCAGCATGGCGTTGATGCCGCCGGTCTCGGCGATCAGCGGAACAATGGCACCGTCTTTGGCCGCCAGCGCTCGCTGTATCGCCTTGGCCACTTGGACAGAGCCGGTAAACACCACACCGGCCACCTGCGGCGCGGCCACCAGCGCAGCGCCCACGGTTTCGCCCGGGCCGTGCAGCAGCTGCAGCGCACCGTCGGGCACGCCGGAAGCATGCAAGAGCTTCACCGCTTCCCATGCCACGCCTGGCGTTTGCTCTGCCGGTTTGGCCAGCACGGCGTTGCCGGTCACCAGGGCCGCAGCGACCTGGCCGATAAAAATCGCCAGCGGAAAGTTCCAGGGACTGATGCAAACCCAGACGCCGCGCGGCACCAGGCGCAGCGTATTGGTTTCACCCGTGATGCCCAGGCTTTGGCCGGGCAAGGTAAGGGGCAAAGTGAGGGGCACCAAGATGCGCTCGGCCTCGTCGGCGTAATAGCGCAAAAAGTCCACTGCCTCGCGCACTTCGGCCACCGCATCGGCCCAGGTTTTGCTGGCCTCCCGGACCAGCAGCGCACAGAACTGGGGCCGGTGCTGCGCCAGGCTGTCAGCGGCCCGGCGCAGGATAGCCGCTCGCTCAGACACCCTGACTTTGCTCCATTTTTGATAGCATTGAACGCCCATATCGACTGCGCTAGACACACTTTTCGTATCGAATTCAGGCACTTCGGCAAGCCGCACGGTCTCAAAGGCCGCCAGCAATGGTGCGCGCATGCTGCAGACCGTCAGGTCCAGTCCCAGGCTATTGAGCCGACTGGGGCCGTACAGCGCAGGTGGCAAGGGTAAAAGGGGTTCGGAATTCTGGCCAACATCTGGTTGCCGGGAAAGCTGGAGGGGCGAGGTCAGCAGCTCGTCCATGCCGACGGACTCGTCGGCCAACTGGTGCACAAACGAAGCGTTGGCGCCGTTCTCAAGCAGGCGTCGTACCAAATAAGCCAGCAGGTCGCGATGGGCGCCGACCGGTGCATACACGCGGCAAGCGATCAGTGGATTTTTCAGCACTTCACGGAAGATGCCTTCGCCCATGCCGTACAGTCGCTGCAATTCAAACGGCGCAGCCTGCCGGGCTGCCATCTGCAGGATCGCGGCAATCGTGCCAGCGTTATGCCCGGCAAACTGCGGGTACACCGCATCCGACGCACCCAGCAAGGCCTTGGCGCAGGCAAGGTAAGACACGTCGGTGTGGTGCTTGCGGGTGAACACCGGGTAGTGCGGCAGGCCAAGCTCCTGGGCGCGCTTGATCTCTGCATCCCAGTACGCGCCCTTGACCAGCCGGCACATCAGCCGCAGCCGGTAACGGCGGGCCAAGCCAATGACGTGTTGGACCAGGTGAAGTGAACGGGTCTGGTAGGCCTGAATCGCCAGACCCAGACCTTGCCACGAAGGATATTCTTGTGCCACCCGGGCCGCCAGGACGTCCAGCACGTCCAGCGACAACTCCAGCCGGTCCACTTCTTCTGCATCGATGGTCAGGCCGATACCGGCTCTAGCGGCCAGCGCGCACAGGCCCCAGACGCGCGGCACCAGCTCAGCCATCACGCGTGCATGCTGTGCATCCTCATAACGCGGATGAAGCGCGCTAAGTTTGATGGAAATACCATCGTTTTTCTCGATAGCGCCCGATTTGTCTGCCTCAATCGCTATGGATTCAATAGCATTGACATAACTGGCGAGATAGCGCAAGGCATCGGCGTCGGTGCGCGCGCCCTCACCCAGCATGTCGTAGCTGTAGCGCAGGGCATGCTGCTTTTTCTTCGCGTCCGACGCCATGTCCATCGCGGC
>JANMBW010000381.1:0-2254 GCA_031360565.1 Polaromonas sp. | reverse complement strand
CTGCCGAACTAAGCTGGATGCTGTCGAGCATCTTGCCGGCCTCGGCATGCCCTTGCCAGGCGGCCTGCGATAAAAGGGCTGCGGCCAGTTGCCGGTTGCGGGGCACGCCTATGCCAAAGGCATAGAGCACGCCCAGGCGGTACTGCCCCTCAATGCTGCCGAGTCGGGAGGCTTCGCAATACAGCACTGCCGCCTGCCAGGGCCCGTCGGCGAGCTTGCTCGACTGTTCCAGTTCCTGGGCTTGTAGCAGCATCTTGCGCAACGCTGGCGGCTCGTCCGCCATGGCCGCAGCGGTGGCTGGGACGGATGCGACCTGCGCGTGGACGGAGCTGGAATAGGCTACGGCCAGCGCAACCAAGCCCATGGCGAAAGGGGAGTGCGCAAGCTTGAGGCGGTTCATGGGTCGTCCGATAGCGAATGTGGCGAGTGAAACAATGGCCAAGCTCGCCCTGCGCGACTGACCATACAATTTGTTTCACTCTACACCCGGCCCGGTCATCCCGTCAAACCCTAGCGATGCCAAAAGGGGCAAATCGGTGTCGGACTCAACCCCGAGTGCGATCACCACGATGCCAAAATTTCGTGCCACATTGCATAAACCCTTAAGGAATTCCTGGTTGCCGGGGTTGTGTGTGATGTCGCGCACATAGCTGGGGTGGACCTTGATGTAATCCAGGCCCAGGTCGGCGAGCTTGTCTCCCTCGGCAAAACGCTGGCCAAAATATTCGATGCCGACCCGGCAACCCAGCGGCTTGAGCGTGAGCACCAGGTCGCGGAAGGCGTCGAACTGCTTGAATACACCTTGTTCTGGCACTTCGAACAGCAGGCGGTTGCACATCTCTGGGTGGAACTCCAGCAGCAACCTGAGCTCATAGCGAAAGCGGAAATCGGCAATCGTTTCTGCTGACAGATTAACCGCAATATCTCCAGGTGTGGTGCGCAGGTGCTCGATGGCAAGCCGCACCACTTCCAGATCAATCGGTGCACTCAAGTTCAGGCGCGCTGCCATGGGCATGAAGTCACGGGCGGGCAAGAGCGTGCCTGCTGCATCGATTTGCAGGCGAATCACGCCTTCTTTGTGAATCGGCGCTAGGCTGTTGCTGCCGACTACCCGATAAAAGGCCAGCTGCAGCTTGCCGCTGGCAACGGCTTCGGTCAGCATGCTGCGCCACTGCTCAGCCGGACGTGCCGGGCGGCTACCTTCTGCATCGCTGGCGTGCCAACTGTTGGGGCCCAAGTCCCCGGCGCGCGCCAGCGCCTCATCGGCCCGGCTCAGTAAATCGCCCACACTTTGACCATGCTGGTAGGCTACCGCCGCCAGATTGAACAGGTCGGGCACCTCGGCGACCCAGGCTGGAAGCCAGTCCTGGGTCAGGCGCTGGTGCAGCACGATTGCGGCATCTACCGGCGAGGTGATGCCTGGGCAGGCTAGTGCAAATTCTCCACCTTTGAGGCGGCCGGGCTGCTGGCCGGGGTGTTCCCGCGCGCTGCTTTGAAGCAACTCGCCGAGTTGAACCAGCAGCGTATCGGCGCGCCGGTGGCCAAGCTGGGCATTAAGTTTGTTCAGGTCTGTCAGGCGCAGCACGACCAAGGCGCCTTCAGGCCCCGAGGTTTCACCTACCAGCAGTTCGCGCAGCAGGGACAGGAAATGCTCCCGCCCGGCCAGTCCGGTCAGAGCATCCATATTGACCTTCTGGCGCAGCGCTTCCAGGCGTGCGGCCTCTTCACTGAACAGAGCTTTCAGGCGTTCCACCAGACCGTTCATGGCGCGCACCACGCTGCGCAGCTCGGGCGTACGGGGTTCTGCCAGGAGCATGAAGCGTCGTTCCGCAATCGCTTCGGCCTGCCCAACCACTTCAACCAGCGGCCGGGTGATCAGGCGTACTGCCAGCGTCCCGGCCATACCGGCAAGTACGCTACCCAATACAAACCAGAGCAGCAGCTCCAGCGTGCCTTGCCACAGGCTTTGGTACACGTACTGCTCCTGGCTGGCAAGTGTCAAGGTGCCGTACTGCTTCCAGCCGTCCTGAATCAAGGCCTGGCCTGGCGTGGCATTAATCGGAATCAGGCGGGCGAACCAGGCTGGCGCGCCCTTTAACTGGCCGGTGTAAACCCGTTCTGCCAGTAACTGGCCGGTGGGCGAAACGATGCGAATGAAACGGTAATGGCCTGCATCAAACTGGGTGGCTACCTGCAAGTCGACGGTGACCGTGTCTTTGGGCAGTTGTGACAGCGACAAGGCCAGCGCCGTGGC
>JANMBW010000370.1:0-2774 GCA_031360565.1 Polaromonas sp. | reverse complement strand
GGTAGAGCCGGTGGCACATCGGCCTCGGACAAACGCGTGGCGCGCGGCGGTGGGACTGATCAAGGGCCTGGCATGGCTGCTGTTTGCAGTGACCATTGTGTCGGCGCTCTGGGGTTCGGCCGATCCGCTGATGAATCTGGCGCCAACGCTTGTCTGGATTGTCTGGTGGATTGGCCTGTCGTTTGCCGTGGTGCTGTTCGGAAATTTCTGGCCCGTACTGGACCCCTGGCGAACCACTTTCGAGGTGCTTGAATTCAGTGCCCGGAAGTTGGGATGGCGACGCGGCCTGTCGGCACAGTGGGCATGGCCGGCACGCCTGGGCGTGTGGCCTGCTGTCTTTCTGTTGCTGGCCTGGTGCTGGCTGGAGGTGGTCTACCCGATTGCCAGTTCGCCCACGCGGCTAGGGGTTGTGGCGCTGGCCTGGTCCGCGGTCAATCTGGCCGGCATGGCCTGTTTCGGACGCGAGACTTGGCAAAAGCACGGTGACGTTTTTGCGATTGACTTTGCGACCCTGGGCCGCCTGGCGCCGGTCTCCTTGGGCAACAAGCGGCCCGCGCCTGCTCCGGTGGCGGGCCAGACCGGATTTGTCATGGCCATGCTGTCCACCGTGCTCTTTGACGGTCTGCACAGCGGAGCCGCCTGGACCCTGTTTGAGCAGCAGCTGCGCAAAATCGCCCCACAGTGGATGGACCTCAACGGCTACTTTGCCGGAACCGTCGGCCTGGTCGCGGTGTGGCTGGTCTTCGTTGTGGCTTACCTGGCAACCTGCAAGCTGAGCGTGGGTGGGATGGCGTCGTCCGAGGCCAGCAAGTCCGGCTGGCGGGTCGCGGCGCGCTTCACGCCTTCCCTGGTTCCGATTGCGGCGGCCTACAACCTGGCGCACAATTTTTCGAGCCTGCTGATCCAGGGACAGACCGTTTTCCAGTTACTGTCCGACCCTCTAGGGCGTCAGTGGGATCTTTTTGGCACGGCAAGGTTTTACCCCGACATCACGGTGGTGGATGCAAAGCTGACCTGGTATGTGGCCGTCGGTGCGATCGTTGCCGGACATGGCATTTCGATCTGGCTGGCACACCGGTTGGCTCTTGATCTGAAGCTGTCGCCCTGGCGCACGGCGCTTGCGCTGGCGCCCCTGACTGGCCTCATGCTGGCCTATACCGCTGTCAGTCTGATCGTGATTGCCGAACCCATGGTGGTTTACAGCCCGGTTCCTTGAAACAGGGCCGTTGCGCTGGTCAGAACGGCGCGTCGGGCAGGGTCCCTGCGGGGGCGGCCGCTTTGATGCGTTTGGGTTTGGCGACCAGCCTGGGTTTTTCAACGCTGCCCTCAGTCGATGTGACGGCTGCCGTGAAAGCAGCTGCGACCGCCTCATTGCCGTCACTGTCGGGTTGTGTGGGAGCAGCCTGCCGCGCTTTGGCCTTGTCACCGGCGCCCGCAAATTTGCTGTACTTTCCCAAAGTGCTGACCAGTTGGCCGTAAATGCGCGGATTGGCCGCCAGGCACTCGCCCTGCGCCATGAAATCGGCTTCGCCGGTGAAGTTGCCAATCAAACCCCCGGCTTCGGTGACCAGCAGTGAGCCGGCTGCAATGTCCCAGGGCTGGAGATTGGCTTCGAAAAAGCCATCGGTAAAACCAGCCGCGACATAGGCCAAATCAAGTGCGGCCGCGCCGGGGCGGCGCACGCCCGCGCATTGGCTCATGACTTCGCCCAGCATGGTGAGGTAGCTCTTGAGTTTGTCGCCGGGGCGGTACGGGAAGCCGGTCGAAATCAAACACTCTTGCACGCGGGTGCGCTTGGCGACGCGAATGCGGCGGTCATTCATGTAAGCACCGCGGCCCTTGGTGGCGCAAAACATGTCGTTGCGGGTGGGGTCGTACACCACTGCTTGCTCGATCTTGCCTTTGACGGCCAGTGCGATGCTCACGCAGTACACCGGGAAGCCGTGGATGAAATTGGTGGTGCCGTCCAGCGGATCGATGATCCACACAAACTCGGAGTCTTTGGCGCCATGCTCGCTGCCCGATTCTTCGGCCAGAATGCCGTGGCCCGGATAGGCGGTGAGCAATGTTTCAATGATCGCTGCTTCGGCTTTCTGGTCGACCTCGGTCACAAAATCATTGGTCTGCTTGACCGAGACGCGAACCGACTCGACATCCAGTGCGGCGCGGTTGATGATGGCGCCGGCGGCGCGTGCGGCCTTGATGGCCACATTGAGCATGGGATGGAGGTTGCTGGACATAAATTGTAGAGAAGAGCGCCCCCGAAAACAGGGCAGGGCTGCACCCCGGCAACCGGGACAGCGACAATCGCTTTATTTTAACGGGTCCTCCCCACTGCTCCGCCAAGGCGACTCGCCCCGAACCATGAAAACCCGCTTCATTCTGATCGACACCAGCCACGCCGGCAATGTGGGCGCTGCAGCCCGCGCCATGAAAGTCATGGGCTTTGACGATCTGGTGCTGGTCAAACCGCGCTGGGCCAATGTGCTGCGGCGCGAGGAGACCATTCAGCGTGCCAGCGGCGCACTCGATGTTCTGAAAAATGCCCGGATTGTGGAGACGCTGGATGAGGCGCTTGACGGCATGACGCATCTGTGCGCCACCGCCATGACGCCGCGCGACTTTGGTCCGCCTACGCGCGCGCCGCGACAGCATTTTGCTCAGTTGCTCTTAAAAAAAGAGCAATTAGCCAGCGTAGAACCTGGGCTACAGCCTGATTTGTTATCGCATCCGACAGGTGTGGGGTTTTTGTTTGGCTCCGAGCGCTTCGGCAT
>JANMBW010000356.1:0-1573 GCA_031360565.1 Polaromonas sp. | reverse complement strand
TCCGACCACCACCGTCAAACCCTTTAACCCGGCCAACTCGCGGGCCACTGTATTGACGGCATCATCACAGGCTTGAATAAACGATGAGCGTAAAAACAGGTCTTCAGCCGCGTAGCCGCAAATCGCCAGCTCCGGTGTGAGGACCACACGAACGCCATCCGCATATGCAGTACGCGCAGCGTCGATGATTTTTTTTGCGTTTCCGGGCATGTCGCCCACGCAGTAGTTCAATTGGGCGACGCAGATTTTGAGAGTCATGAAAAAGAAGAGTACCGATCGGGCCGAGCTTGCCGAAGCCATCCTCACTCCAATTCAGCCAACCTTAAACGGGCACTGGTCAGACAGGGGATGGTGTGCCTGAAAATGATTATGTCATTCGCGTTTTGACTTCGCCGCTGGAGGTCAATCGGGACGACTGGAATGGGCTGCTGGCAGAACAAAGCCCAGATGGCATTCTGAATCCATTCATGCGCCATGTATACCTTGCGGCCATGCACCTCAGCGGCAGCGCGGTACCCAAAACCGGCTGGACACCCCGCTTTGTCACGATCTGGCAAGGCGACACGCTGGCCGCAGCATGCGCGCTGTACCTCAAGCGCCACTCTTATGGCGAATATGTGTTTGACCACGCCTGGGCCAATGCCTACCAGCAGCATGGTCTGGCCTATTACCCCAAAGCGCTGGTGGCGGTACCGTTCACGCCGGTGCCCGGTCCGCGCCTGTTGGCCAGAAATGCGGCTGAACGAGCTCTTCTGGTCAAAAGTCTGATCGACTGGTGTGAGCAACAAAAACTCTCGTCACTGCACCTGTTGTTCAATACCGATGCGGATGTGGCCGCATGCGAAGAGGCAGGGCTGATGCTGCGCCATACGGTTCAATTTCACTGGACAAATGTTGCCCCCACGCTCGGCACTGACCTGTCCTCACTGCCCCCCGAGGGGGCGCGTTTTGCCTTGGGGCGGCCCAACGGCGAAACCTTGACCCCCACGCTCGGCACTGACGTGTCCTCGCTGCCCCCCGAGGGGGCGGGTTTCGCCTTGGGGCGGCCCGGCGGCGAAACTTTGACCCCCATGCCTGACACTGGCGGGTCGCCACCAAGATTTCGCGATTTCGATGATTTCCTGATGTCGCTGAGCCAGGAAAAGCGAAAAAAAATCCGTCAGGAACGTCGCAAGGTCGCAGACGCGGGCATCAGCTTTCGCTGGTCGAGAGGCCAGGACATCAGCAACGACGACTGGGATTTTTTCTACCGGTGTTACGAACGGACCTACTTCGAACACGGCAATGCACCCTATTTGAGCCGCGATTTTTTTCAGCGCATGCAGGACACCATGCCCGAGAACTGGCTGCTGTTCGTGGCCGAACACACGGCGGCAGACGGCGAGCGCCAGGAAATTGCTACGAGTTTGATAGCATTGAGTGCAGATTCTACGCAGACTACAGACACATTAGAAACCAAAAACCTGGTTGCCTACGGCCGCTACTGGGGAGCCCTCGCGAGGGTCGACTGTCTGCACTTTGAAGCCTGCTACTACCAACCTCTGGCCTGGTGCCTGGCTCATGGCTTTCACAG
>JANMBW010000350.1:0-6401 GCA_031360565.1 Polaromonas sp. | reverse complement strand
CACAAAAACCTTGAAAGTGTGTTCATTGCTTTAGCCTTTTGCAGAGACGTCGCTCCTGTCGCGGTGGGCCCACATCGTCCCACCAATGCCGCCAGCAAAAAATGACCCGGCGAGCCCCTGCAACCAAGTTGGTTTTTGACTATGCCACGCAAATGAATATGCCAAAGCGAAAAGGGTTTCCCCAACGATCAACTGGCCGCACAGGCTGGCGCTCAGGCGCTGGCTGGCGACATTCCACAAAAGTGTGGCCAGCCAGGCAGATCCAATTCCAGTCGCTATACAAAGCATAGCGGCTTGGATCCCATTCGGGAGGACCAGAAGCACCTTGAGATCAGATCCCGCGACACTCCACAGCAGCAGTGCACCAGCGCCGGTCGCTACCCCCAGCCAGTTGGTCCACGTCACAGCGCTGACCTCCGGATGGCGTTTGAGCCAGGCCGAGTTGATCAGGCCGAAGATAGTCCAGAGCACCATAGCGCACACGGCAAGCGCTACCCCACGTCCAAATTGCGAGAGCAATATGCTTTGGCCAACAGCAGCATCGGCCCGTCCCAACGTTGCCCGCACCATCAGCGCCAGTCCCAGCAGCGTCATCAACAAGCCTGGCAGGAGACGCTCCATGCGCAATCCGGTCGGTCGGCCCAACAGCATCATCCAGATGGGGATGGTGCCAATGATGAGGCTGGGCACTGCGACGCCCGCGTCGCGAATAGCCAGTACCAGCAGCAGGTAATAGCCAGTAAAGCCCAGCACACTCATCCCCAGTGCGGCGAGGGCCTGGCCGGCATGGGGCCAGACCGCCTCGTTGGCAGAGCCGCTACCAGCCGGCGTGGACCACAGCATCAGAATTAGCGACCAGATACCGTAAACCAAAAATCGGCCAGCCGTGAGGTCAATAGCCGACCAGCCCGCCGCGATCTCGGGCGCTACAAAAACCAGGCCCCACAAGGCTACAGCGGCCAATCCCGCCGCGACCCCTGTCAGCATGCGGATTCAGGTCCCGAAGCCATCGTCTGCGGCAATCACCGCACCATTGATGAAATGGCTTTCAGCGCTGGCCAGCATGACCAGCAGGGCGTCCAGATCTTCCGGTTTGCCAATACGTTTGCGTGGCAGCATTTGCACCAATTTTTGGCCCTGCTCGGTTTCCCAATGGTGGTGATTGATCTCGGTATCGATGTAGCCGGGGCAAATGGCATTGACGTTGATGCCGTATTTGCCCCACTCCAGCGCCATGGCCTTGGTCATCTGCACCACGGCAGCCTTGCTCATGCAATACACGCCAATTTGCGGCAGCACCCGCAGGCCCGCCATGGACGCAATGTTGATGATTCGGGCACCCGCAAAGCTGCCTGGAGCTGCGCCGCGGGCCCGAGCCAACATACGCTTGCCCACTTCCTGCGCGACAAAAAATGCACCCTTGACGTTGGTGCCAAAGATAAAGTCATAGTCGTCTTCCGAGACGTCCTGTAGTCGTTGTGTGGTGCTGACGCCGGAGTTATTAACCAGGATGTCAATCGGACCCACCTCGGTTTCCGCATGGGCCACACCGGACTTGATGCTGGCATGGTCGGTCACATCCAGTTCGACCACATGCGCCGCCCCGCCCCCGGCTTCAATTTGTGCCCGCAAGGCCTTTAGCTTGTCGACCCGACGGCTGGCGAGCACCACGGCTGCGCCCGCATGACTCAGGGTTTTGGCAAACTGCGCGCCCAGGCCACCTGAAGCACCGGTCACCAACGCAACACGTCCCGAAAGATCCAGGCTATAGGCCATATACAAACTCCTGTCAGTCCAAATCAATGCCCCATGGGCCACAGTTAACACTGGTATGAGCGCGCAGTTGAACGCTGTTCGGGGCATAAAATCAGGGCACCGCCCCACAAGCCTGAACTACCGGGTTCCCGTTTCATTATCAGCGAGTCACCGATGAATAACCAAGACATTCTGGCCCAGTTCGGCCCCCGCGAAGCGATGGAGTACGACGTGGTGGTGGTGGGTGGCGGGCCGGCCGGATTGGCGACTGCGATTCGCCTGAAGCAACTGGCGCTCGAAAAAGGAACTGAGGTATCGGTCGTAGTGCTGGAGAAAGGCTCAGAACCGGGCGCCCATATCTTGAGCGGTGCCATCATGGACCCGCGTGCGCTGACCGAACTTTTCCCCGACTGGCAAGAGCGCGGTGCACCGCTGAACCAGCCCGTCACCGGTGACGACGTGCAGTTTCTCACCACTACCAGCGCGGTCAACACGCCGTCTTTTTTGATTCCAAAGTGCCTGCACAACGAAGGCAACTATGTCATCAGTCTGGGCAATCTGGTGCGCTGGCTAGGCCAGCAGGCCGAGGCCCTGGGCGTTGAAATCTTTCCGGGTTTTGCAGCAGCTGAGGTCCTCTACAACGATGACGGTTCGGTCAGAGGCGTGAGCACGGGCAACCTGGGCGTGGGTAAGGATGGCGAGCCCACAGGCAACTTTCAGCTCGGCATGGAACTGCACGCCAAGTACACGATTTTTGCGGAAGGATCGCGTGGCCATCTGGGCAAGCAGCTGATAGCAAAATTCAAGCTCGATGAAGGCACAGACCCCCAAACCTATGCCTTGGGTATCAAGGAACTGTGGGAAATTGAACCCGCCAAGGCCAGGCCTGGCCATGTCGTGCACTCACTCGGCTGGCCAATGGACAGCAAGACCTACGGCGGCGGCTTTTTGTACCACTTGGGCGGCAACCAAGTCACGCTGGGCTTCATCACCGGGCTCGAATACAGCAACCCCTGGTTGAGCCCTTACGAAGAAATGCAGCGCTGGAAAACCCATCCCGCCATCCGCCAGTATCTTGAAGGCGGAAAGCGCATTGGCTACGGCGCCCGTGCCATCACCTGCGGCGGCTTGATGAGCCTGCCCAAAACTGTTTTTCCGGGCGGCGCATTGGTGGGTTGCGATGCCGGTTTTCTGAATTTCGCCCGCATCAAGGGCAGCCACGCGGCCATCAAGACCGGCATGTTGGCCGCCGACGCCGCCTACGCCGCCGTGACCAGTGGCCGTCAGCATGACGAACTCACGAGCTACCCCGAAGCGTTTGAAAAGAGCTGGCTGCACCAGGAACTTGAGGCGTCGCGCAACACCAAGCAATGGATGAAAAAAGGGCTGTGGTGGTCCTCCCTCATGAACGGTATCGAGCTGTGGCTACTGCCCAAATTGGGGCTGAAATCACCGCCCTGGACGATTCACAACAAGGTGCCCGACCATGCCAAGCTCAAGCCGGCTGCAGAGTGCCCGCCCATCGTTTATCCGAAGCCCGACAACCGTATCACCTTTGATCGGCTCAGCTCGGTTTTTATCTCCAACACCAATCACGAAGAAAATCAGCCTGCGCACCTGACGCTTAAAGACGATGGCATTCCGGTCAGCGTCAACCTCGCCACTTATGGCGGCCCCGAAAGCCGTTACTGCCCGGCGGGCGTTTACGAATACGTTAAAAATGCAGGGGGTGCAGACCGGCTGCAGATCAATGCGCAGAACTGCGTGCATTGCAAGACCTGTGACATCAAGGATCCGACGCAGAACATCGTCTGGGTGACACCAGAAGGCGGCGGCGGACCCAATTACAGCGGCATGTAGTCGCCTGGCCGGGCGCCGTACTCAACGAATCACCCGGCGCATCGACATCTCTCAGGTAAAGTGGGCAGCCTGCGCAGCCCATCGCATGGGGCATGCGTCTTGTTTGCCCCCGGAGAACGCCTTGTCCAGTACCCCCGCAGCCGCTGCACCTGCTGAGAGCCTCCTCAAAACGCCGTTGCATGCTCTGCATGGGGAACTCGGTGCACGCATGGTTCCGTTTGCGGGCTACAGCATGCCGGTGCAATACCCTGGCGGACTGATGGCAGAGCACCTGCATACGCGCAGTGCAGCCGGGCTGTTTGACGTCTCGCACATGGGCCAATTACGCCTGAAGGGACCCGATGCGGCAGCGGCGCTGGAAACCCTGCTGCCGGTCGATGTCATGGACCTTCCTGTTGGCAAGCAGCGCTACGGCCTGCTGCTTGATGACCAGGGCGGCATCATGGATGACCTGATGTTTTTCAATGGCGATCAGGGCGACGGTGGCGACTGGTTTGTCGTGGTCAACGGTGCCTGCAAGGCCAGCGATATCGCGTACATCACGCAAAAAATTGGTCAGCGCTGCGAGGTCGTTCCACTGCCAGACCAGGCGCTGCTGGCGTTACAGGGGCCTCAGGCGGTCAGCGCATTGGCGCGCCTGGCACCCAGCATTGAAAAGCTGGTGTTTATGACGGGTGGCCGATTCAGCATCGCAGGCTGTGACTGTCTGGTGACCCGCAGCGGCTACACCGGCGAGGATGGCTTTGAAATCTCGGTTGCAGCCTCTGAAGCCGATGCACTGGCCCGCGCTCTGTTGGCGCAGCCTGAAGTCAAACCGGTCGGACTGGGCGCACGTAACTCGCTGCGGCTGGAAGCCGGCCTGTGCCTGTACGGCCAGGACATGGACACCGGCACGACCCCGGTTGAAGCGGGCCTCAGCTGGGCGATTCAGAAAGTCCGGCGCGCCGGAGGCCCCAGGGCTGGCGGATTTCCGGGGGCGGAAAGGATTCTTGCGCAGCTGGCCAATCCCGCCGCCTTCAAGAAAAAACGTGTCGGTCTGGTCGCGCTGGAGCGCATACCGGTGCGGGAACACACCTTGCTGCATGGCCCCCTGGGAGAACCAATCGGCGAAGTGACCAGTGGCCTGCTCAGTCCCAGCCTGAACCAGCCGATTGCCATGGCCTACCTCAGCCCTGCGTTTGCAGCCCTGGGCACGACAATTCATGCCATGGTGCGTGGCAAGCCGGTTGCCATGCAGGTCATCAGCATGCCGTTTGTACCTCAGCGCTATTTCCGTGGCTGACCGCTCGCAGGTGCTGGCAAAAACACCCTGCTGTCCCCCGTTACCATTTCTTTTTACTTTCAGGAGAACGCTATGACCATGCATTACACCGAAGACCATGAGTGGCTCAACGTTGACGGCGAGGTCGCAGTTGTCGGCATCACCGTTCATGCGCAGGAGGCGCTGGGTGATGTGGTGTTTGTCGACTTGCCCGCGGTCGGCACCGTTTTTGCCCAAAAGGAAACTGCGGGCGTGGTGGAATCTGTCAAAGCTGCTGCCGACGTTTACATGCCTGTCAGCGGTGAGGTCATTGCCGTCAATGAGGCGCTGCGCAATGACCCGTCACTGGCCAACAGCGACCCCCTCGGTGAAGGCTGGTTTTTCAGGATCAGGCTGTCCGACGCTTCACAGTTGAATGCGCTAATGGATGAAGCCGCCTACGCCAGTTTTGCAGCCACAGCATAAAAGCAGACCGCGCAAGTTGGGCTTGACCCTGCATTGAGGATCAAAACATGTTGATGCCATCAGCCAGAGCACTGAGCGAGCTTGAGAACCCGTCGGAATTTATCGCCCGCCACATCGGCATTACTGCTGCGGACGAAGCCCGAATGCTCGGCGTGGTCGGCGCCGCTTCCCGGCAGGCGCTGATGAACAGCATTGTTCCGGCCTCGATTGCCCGCCGCAGCGCGATGGTGATTCCCCCGCCTACCACCGAGGCTGCCGCGCTGCAGCAGCTCAAGGTGATGGCCAGCAAAAACCAGGTCATGAAAAGTTTTATTGGTCAGGGCTACTACCCCAACCACACGCCAGGCGTGATCCAGCGCAACATCCTTGAAAATCCGGCCTGGTACACCGCCTACACGCCCTACCAGGCCGAAATTTCGCAGGGACGATTGGAGGCGCTGCTCAACTTCCAGACCACGGTGTGCGACCTGACCGCCATGCCGATTGCCAACGCCTCGATGCTGGACGAAGCCACCGCAGCTGCTGAAGCCATGGCGCTGGCCAAGCGCAGCGTCAAGAGCCAAAGCAAAGGGTTTATCGTTTCCGGAGACTGCCACCCGCAGACCATTGAAGTGGTTCAGACCCGCGCCCGGCCAATGGGCATAGAGGTCCGGGTCAGTACCGCCGCCACAACGGTGCCGCACTTGATGGCCCAGGGTGATTACTTCGGCGTGCTGGTGCAGTATCCGGCCACCACAGGCGACGTCCACGATTTTCGGCCGCTGGCTGGCGTGGCCCATGCTGAGGACGCAGCCCTCTGTGTTGCTGCCGACCTGCTGGCCCTGACACTGCTCAGCCCGCCTGGCGAATGGGGTGCCGACATCGTGGTGGGCAGCACGCAACGTTTCGGTATGCCGATGGGCAATGGCGGACCGCATGCCGCATTTCTGGCCTGCCGGGACGCGTTCAAGCGCTCGCTGCCTGGCCGACTGGTAGGCGTCACGGTGGACAGTCATGGCAGCCCCTGCTACCGGCTGGCGTTGCAAACCCGTGAGCAGCACATCCGACGTGAAAAAGCGAC
>JANMBW010000336.1:0-4376 GCA_031360565.1 Polaromonas sp. | reverse complement strand
CCAGGCCAGGTAGCCGGCGTTCGCCAGCAGCAGCATGACGACCAACGATCTCAGCATGGCGCCTGACCGTCCCGGCATGATGCAGGCCGCACAGTCACTTCAGAGCTGGTGACTTCCAGCATGCTCGATGGCGTTTGCACCAGCAGGGCGCCGCTCTGGCTCACGCCGCGGGCAATACCGTCACGCGCGGCCGCATGCTGGCCGCTGCCCGATAGCTGCACAGGTCGTCCCAACAGCACGTCACGCCGAACAAAGCGCGCCTGAAAAGGTGCAAAGCCAGAACGCTCGAATTCCTGTAACGCCTGCACCAGCGGCGGCAGGACCCGAAGCAGCGCTGCGGCAGCGTGTAGCTCGGGTTGCAGGTCGTGCAAGCATGCGGTGGCGATGGCTTCAGCTGAGCCCTCGGCCTGCGCTGGAAGCTCGATGCGATGGATGTTGACGCCCACACCGATGACAGCATAGCGATGGCCTTCCCAGCTGGCAGTTTCGACCAGTATGCCAGCCAGCTTGCCCTCGCCTTGCGGCCCCGTCAACCACAGGTCGTTGGGCCATTTCAGGCCGATTCGGGCTGGCTCGCCAAGGCCAGGACACAGGCTGTCTGCCAGGCTGATGCCCACCACCAGCGATAGACCCGACCAGTCTGCCCGCTGCAAGGGCAAGCCGAGTGAAAAAGTCAGGCTGTCACCCCTGCGGCTGGCCCAGCTGCGGCCCAGACGACCTCGCCCGGCAGTTTGCTGCTCCGCAACCAGCAGCGTGGGTTCCAGCGGCGGCTGGCCGTCCGCCGCAGCCTTGAAGCGCCGCATCAGCTCGGAGTTGGTCGAATCGATTTGGGGCAGTATCTCGACTGTGAATCCCGGCCATGATGGTGCCACGGCTTGCCAGATGGTCTCGGCAGGCCACTGAATTGGTGGGGTTGCGGTTGAGTGCATGACTCGGGTGTGTTGGCGCGACGGCGACGCGCTCAGGCTTTTTTCTTCTTGCCAGATTTTTTCTTGTTTTGTTTGTTTTGTTTCTTGCTGCCAGCTTTGTCTTTGGGTGCCAGCAAGGTGCCTCGACAGGATTTTGAGCCGCACCAGCAGGGGTACTCGGCCTTGAGCTTTTTGGTGTACTTGGCGTCGATGATCAGGCCATAGTCGTAAAACAGCTCCTCGCCCGGCTGGATGTTGCGCAGGGCCTTGATGAAGACGCGGCCGCCCTCTTCGTCGGCTTCGCAGTTTGGCTGGCAGCTGTGGTTGATCCAGCGTGACGAGTTGCCGCCCTGCTTGCCATCAATCACGTGTTTGTCGTCGATATGAAAATAAAACGTGTGGTTCGGATCGAGCGGGTCGTGCGGATGCCTGCGCAACGCTTCCTTCCAGCTGATGACCTCGCCGCCGTACTCGATCAGCGTCTCTCCCTCAGCCAGTGACCGCACCGCAAACACGCCTTTGCCGTGCACACCAGAGCGTCTTGTCTGGATACGCCGGCCGTCACTTGCCCGCGTCGCGTGCGGGTCGGATCCCGGCGTGGACGACGCCGAAGTTCCGGGCAAAGAATCCTGATTTTTCGACACGGCGGGGGTACTTCTGGAAAAGTTTGGTATGGTTATTTCATGCATGGGCGCGCGGGCGCAGGCGCGCGTGCGTGCGAAAAGCGCTATTGTAGTGAGGCGATTCGGTGCCAGTTGAAGGGCTGCGCGGAGCCAATGGCGACGCGGTTTGCACGCGGCACCTTCGGCTTGTGGTGTACTGAGCCGCCTCGCATGTCCGGGAACTGTTTGCCGGAAAGTGCCCCGAATACAGAAGGTTGGCCTGGAGCCAACCGGTGAAAGTTTGAAGAAACACTTATGAAAACTCTGGTGATTGCAGAAAAGCCCTCGGTGGCGCAGGACATCGTCCGCGCCATCACGCCGACGGCTGGCAAATTTGAAAAGCATGATGAATATTTTGAGGGCGACGAGTGGCTGGTCACGTCTGCGGTGGGCCATCTGGTCGAGATTCAGGCACCGGAAGAATTTGACGTCAAGCGTGGCAAGTGGAGCTTTGCCAATCTACCCGTGATCCCGCCGTACTTTGATCTGAAGCCGATGGACAAGACCAAGACGCGGCTCAACGCCATCGTCAAGCTGATCAAGCGCAAGGATGTGGGCAGCATCGTCAATGCCTGTGATGCGGGCCGCGAGGGCGAATTGATCTTCCGCCTGATCCAGCAATACGCAAAAAGCAAACACCCGGTCAAGCGGCTGTGGCTGCAGTCGATGACACCGGCCGCGATACGCGACGGTTTCGAATCGTTGCGCACAGAAAAGCAGATGCAGGGCTTGGCCGACGCGGCGCGCTCGCGTTCCGAGGCGGACTGGATGGTCGGCATCAACGGCACGCGGGCCATGACAGCTTTTAACTCACGCGACGGCGGTTTCTTTTTGACGACTGTGGGTAGGGTTCAAACACCAACGCTCTCGGTAGTGGTCGAGCGCGAAGAAAAAATCCGCAAGTTCATCTCCCGGGACTATTGGGAAATCCACGCCAGCTTTCTGGCCGAGGCGGGCGAGTATCCGGGCAAATGGTTCGACCCAAAGTGGAAAAAAGCCGCCGCCAATGCCGACAACACCGAGCCCGATGCCGAACTGCGCGCCGATCGCCTCTGGTCCGAGCGCGAAGCCCTGGCGATTGCCGAGGCTGTGCGCGGCAAGGCCGCCAGCGTCACCGAAGAAAGTAAACCGACCACGCAGGCGGCCGGCCAGTTGTTTGATTTGACCTCGCTGCAGCGCGAGGCCAACGGCAAGTTCGGTTTCTCGGCCAAGACCACGCTGTCGATCGCGCAGAGCCTGTACGAGCGCCACAAGGCGCTCACCTACCCGCGGACCGACTCGCGCGCGTTGCCGGAAGACTACCTGCCGGTCGTCAAAAAGACCTTTGAAATGCTGGCCGACAGCGGCATGCGGCATCTGGCGCCGCACGCGCTGGTCGCTCTGAACGGTAACTACATCAAGCCTAACAAGCGCATCTTTGACAACGCAAAAGTCAGCGATCACTTCGCGATTATTCCCACTCTGCAGGCGCCCAACGGGCTAAGCGATGCTGAACAGAAGCTGTATGACCTGGTGGTGCGCCGCTTCATGGCGGTGTTTTACCAGAGCGCGGAATACCTGGTCACGACCCGCATTTCGCAGGCCGTGGGACACAGTTTCAAGACCGAAGGCAAGGTGCTGGTCAAACCGGGCTGGCTCGCCATTTACGGCAAGGAAGCCGAGGATGAGAACACCGACGAGAAAGACAGCAAGACGCTGGTACCCGTCAAACCCGGTGAAATGGTGCGCACGGAAACTGCCGAAGCGAAGGGCCTTAAAACCCGGCCACCGGCGCGTTACAGCGAAGCGACCTTGCTCGGCGCGATGGAAGGTGCTGGCAAAACCATTGACGACGATGAGCTACGCGAAGCCATGCAGGAAAAAGGGCTCGGCACGCCGGCCACCCGCGCGGCAACGATCGAAGGATTGATCGCCGAGAAGTACATGCTGCGCGAAGGCCGCGAGCTGATCCCGACCGCCAAGGCGTTTCAGTTGATGACCTTACTGCGCGGGCTCGATGTGCAGGAACTCTCCAAAGCTGAACTCACCGGCGAGTGGGAATTCAAACTGGCGCAGATGGAGCATGGCCAGCTCAGCCGCGAGACCTTCATGGCCGAGATTGCCGCCATGACCGAGCGTATGGTGGCCAAGGCCAAGGGCTACGACAAGGACAGCATTCCCGGCGACTACGCCACGCTGGAAGCCCCGTGCCCCAACTGCGGCGGCGTGGTGAAGGAAAACTACCGGCGCTACACCTGCGTCGGTAAAAAGGGCGACGATGGCTGCGGCTTCAGTTTCGGCAAAACGCCGGCCGGCCGCACCTTTGAAAACACCGAGGTCGAGCAATTTTTGCGCGACAAGAAAATCGGTCCGCTGGAAGGCTTCCGCTCCAAAGCCGGCTGGCCTTTCACAGCCGAAATGGTGATCAAGTTCGACGAAGAAACGAAAAACTACAAGCTCGAATTCGACTTTGGCGACGACAAGAATGCCGAGAGCGGCGAGATTGTCGACTTCGGTGAGCAGCAGTCGCTCGGCGCCTGCCCCAAATGTGCCAGTGCCATCTTCGAGCACGGCAAAAACTACGTCTGTGAAAAGTCGGTGCCGACCATGGCCCAGCCGACGCCGAGCTGCGACTTCAAGACCGGCCAGGTGATCCTGCAGCAGCCGATCGAGCGCGAGCAGATGGTCAAGCTCTTGAGCACCGGCAAGACTGACTTGCTCGACAAGTTTGTGTCGATGCGCACGCGCCGCGCCTTCAAGGCCATGCTGGCGTGGGATGCGGAAGCCGGCAAGGTGAACTTTGAATTCGCGCAGTCGAAATTTCCGC
>JANMBW010000331.1:0-5786 GCA_031360565.1 Polaromonas sp. | reverse complement strand
GCACGCCCATTAAGGCGCAGGTGTTTGGAGAAGATCTGGTGGTTTTTCGTGACACCAATGGTCAGGTTGGCGTGATGGACGAGTATTGTCCGCACCGCCGGGTATCGCTGGTATTTGGACGCAATGAGAACTGTGGTCTGCGCTGTCTCTACCACGGCTGGAAAATGGACGTCTACGGTAACGTGCTGGAAATGGTGTCTGAGCCAGCCGCAAGCGGCATGGCCCAAAAAGTCAAACATCTTGCCTATCCCACCAAAGAATGGGGCGGGTTCGTCTGGGCCTATATGGGTCCGCCGGACACCCAACCCGAGTTCGAGCCGCCGGCGTGGGCGCCCACGCCTGAGACTCAAGTAACGATTGCAAAAGTCATCATCGCGTGCAATTGGGCGCAAATTCTGGAAGGTGCGATTGATTCTGCTCACAGTTCCAGCCTGCACTCATCGGATATGGTGCCGGCACGGGTGGATACCGCCAAGGCCACGGACACCGCGTGGTTGCGTCCTTCAACCGACAAGGCACCCCGCATGCAGGTTGAACGCGGCGCCTATGGCTTTCGCTACGCCGCCCTGCGCCGTCCCATCGTCAACGCGGCCGCGAACGACTATGTGCGCTCCACCGTATTCGTCGCACCGGCGACGGCCTTGATTCCGCCTAACAATTTGTACAACGTGGCGAATATCAACGTCCCCATGGACGATACCCATACGGCCTTCTATTTCATTGCCTGGGGTCATCGCTCACAGACGCCCGAAACGGCCACCTGGAGAAAGTTTCTGGGCCAGCAGATCGGCATTGATCTTGATGCCAGTTACAGGCCGCTGCGCAATCGCGACAACCATTTTTGGCAAGATCGCGCTGCCATGAAGGCCGGTAATTACACCGGGATCACCGGCTTTCCCAACCAGGATATTGCTATGTGGCTGACGATGGGCCCGATTGCTGACCGCACCCACGAACGACTGGGTGCCAGCGATCTGGCCATCGTCGAGTTTCGCCGGCAGATGCTGGAAGCGGTGCGTAACTTTCAGCGGGATGGCCAGGCCATTGGAACAGGTGAGTCGCGTATTCCGTCCAGCATCTGCGCGTTCCAGGCCATCGTGCCTAAAACCACCGACTGGCGCGCTTTCGTCGCCACGCCGGTTTGGGACTCCACCGAGCCCGCTCTGGAACCCTCTTATTCGACATCGGCTCAGTAGCGGGGAACCCGTATTGCTTTATCGGCCATGACGTCGCAAAAATGCCGGGTCCGCTTCTATTCCGGTCATCTAGGAGACCCATCTTGAAAAAACGACAAGTCCTTTTTCTCACGGCCGTCAGCATGGCGGCGGCACTTTTTTCAGCGCCGTTCTCGGTGTTGGCCCAAGGCGCCTACCCCAACAAACCCATCAAATTTGTTGTCCCTTATTCAGCCGGTGGGCTTCCGGACACGGTTGCTCGCGTCTTTGCCCAACGGCTCGGCGACAAGCTGGGACAGTCTGTGGTGGTAGACAACAAACCCGGTGCCAACGGAGTGGTGGCCGCGCAGGTACTGGCGTCATCTCCCAAAGACGGCTACACGTTTTTGGTCACGGATGGTTCAATGTTCTCCATCAATCCGGCTATTTACAAGAATCTTGGATACGAATTCAAGAGAGACTTCATGCCCGTCTCATTGGCCGCACGGGCTCCGTTGTACTTGGCCGTCCATCCCAAGGTGCCGGTCAACACGCTGCAGGAATTCATAGCGCTGGCCAAGTCCAAGCCCGGCGCGCTCAACTACGGTTCATCAGGCATTGGCAGCACCCATCACCTGACCATGGAGGCGATGAAAGCTGCGCTCGGCATCGACCTGACGCACGTGCCTTTCAAGGGATCCGGACAGTCCGTCCCTGCATTGATTGGCGGGCAGGTAGAGGTCTTGTTCTCTGCGCTTCCGTCGCTGGTGGGGTTTGTCAAGGCAGGGCAGGTCAAGCTTCTGGCATCGAACGCAGCGCAGCGCTCTAGTCAGGCGCCTAATGTGCCCGCACTGGCGGAAACTATTTCGGGTTTTGACTTCGCGCCCATCGTCGGCGTATTGGCCGCAACCGGCACACCAGCCAGCGTGATCGAACGCATCAGCGCAGAGATGGCGACCATAGCCAAAATGCCTGAGGTGATTCAGACCCTCAACAACGCTGGCGTAGATCCGATTGGCAGTACGCCGCCTGAGTACAACAAGGCGATTCTGGGTGAAAACCAGCGACTGGCCAAAGCCATTGCTGTCGCTGGCATCAAGGCCGAGTAGGCATGTCTAAACTCCAACTTACTTTTGGGTGCTGGAACTACGACCGTACGCGGGCCCTGATGGACGGAAGTGTGCAGCCCGATGGCATCGACCTGAACTATCTCAGCATGCCGGTTGAAGAAACCTTTTTTCGAATGCTTAGGCACAAGGAATTTGACGTCGCCGAAATGTCGCTGTCGTCTTACACCGTGTCGATGTTCAATGAAGCCCGGCCGTTTGTCGCGATTCCGGTTTTCCCATCGCGCTTTTTCCGTCACTCCTGCATTTATGTCAATGCCAACGCCGGCATTCGCGAAGCCAAAGACCTGATTGGGAAACGCGTGGGCAACCCGGAGTACCAAATGACTGCGCCGGTTTGGATTCGCGGTATCTTGTCCGACCATTACGGCGTTCCGGTAGACAGCGTGACCTATTACACCGGCGGCGAGGAAGAGCCAGGCCGGTCAGAAAAAATCAAGTTGGATTTGCCCGCCAACATCAAAGTGCACAGTATTGGCCCCGAGCAGACTCTGGCCCAGATGCTCCTGGACGGTGAAATCGACGCGCTCTATACCGCTCGGATGCCGTCCAGTTTTTTAAAAGGTGGCGGAAAAGTCAAACGACTGTTTGAAGATTACGAGCAGGTGGAGCGCAACTACTTCAAGCAGACCCAAATGTTCCCCATCATGCACACCGTGGCGATTCGCCGCGATGTGTATGAAGCCAACCGCTGGGTGGCACGCTCGATGATGAAGGCGCTTGAAGAATCCCAGCGCCGCACTTACGACGACCTTTACGAGACCGCTGCGCTCAAGGTCATGTTGCCCTGGCTGACCTCGCATGTTGAGCAAGTCAAGCTGGAAATGGGCCAGGATTTTTGGCCCTATGGGTTTGAAAAAAATGAGGCGACCTTGCAGACTTTTTTACGTTATCACTTTGAGCAAGGGCTGTCCAAACGGCTTTTGAATCCGCGAGAGCTGTTTGCCTCTGAGTCGCTAGAAGCCTTCAAGATCTGATTGCAACAGGTGATGCAGGTGAGCCATTTCTGATGGATGACAGGACCTGGGGCTATGTGCTGTCAGCGCTGGCCTTGCTGCTTTTCACTGGGGCCATCTTGACCACCAAAGCGGCCGCCCGGCGCATTCCGCTAGGTCCCGGTTTCATGATCGCCACCGTCGTCAATGTTGTTTTCGCGGCATTAGCGGTCGCGCTGCAACTCGGACTGCGTATCGAAGCTGTGCAATGGAACCTGCAGGCGCTGGCGCTGTTTGCTGTGGCGGGGGGCTTTTCCACTTACCTCGGGCGCTGGTTTTTCTACGAATCCGTGGTGCGTTTTGGTCCGGCGAAGGCGAGTATTTTTCAGATCAGCAGTCCACTGTTTACAGCCATGATGGCCTGGATGGTGCTTGGTGAGGGCATGACAGTACTGTTGGCGTTCGGCATGGTGCTGAGCATCTTCGGCCTGATGCTGGTGAGTTACAAGCCCGGGTTTTTCAAACGCGGTCCATCAGTGGTTGCAGCGCAGGCCAGTTTGCATCAGCGCTTTTTGCAGTCTGTGTTTTTATTGGGCCTGGGCAGTTCATTAGCCTATGCAATTGGAAATGTTTTGCGCGGTTCTGCCGTTCGTTCCTGGGATGAGCCCATCCTTGGCGCACTGGCCGGCGCAACGAGTGGACTGATTTTGCAGTTGATGTTCAGATCCAGTAACCATCAGTCGGATCCCACCGTTCTGCGGCAAGGCTTGAAAAACGCTGACCGCCGGGGCGTCTGCCTCTACGTCCTGATCGGCATCTGTACGATTACGGCACAGATGTGTGTGATCAGTGCCATGCGTTACATACCGCTTTCGGTGGCGACTTTGGTTACCTTGTGCACGCCTATCCTGGTGTTCCCGCTCAGTCACCTGATATGGAGAGGGCAGGATGACATCACGGTCACGACGCTGGCGGGAGCAGGTCTGACCCTGCTTGGAATTTTTATCGTTGTCACGCGTTGACGCAGCGGTCAGTTCCCTGTTTCAGATCTTCGATTGATTGATTCGAAACCTGTCACTACCATCGTTGTTGGTGGATTAACCCGAGGAGACAAGCATGGAAATTACCCGCCGAACCAGTCTGGCAATAGTTTGTGTGATCACTGCTGCCTTCAGCCCGCTTGCAACGCCCGCTGCTTGGGCGCAGGATTACCCAAGCAAGCCCATCCGCATCGTGGTGCCTTTGCCGCCAGGCGGATCAAACGATGTGCTCGCCCGCATCCTGGCACAAAAGATGTCAGAGACTTTTGGACAACCCGTGATCGTCGAAAATAGGCCAGGTGCAGCGGGCAACATCGCTACCGAGTTCATGGCCAAAGCCGAGGGTGACGGTTATACGATTGCCATCGCTCCGAACCAGACGGTTTCCGTCAACCCGGTGCTCTATCCCAAGCTGCCCTTTGATGTGCTCAAGGATTTGCAGGGCGTGTCCATGTTGGGCCGCGTGCCTATGGTGCTGGTGGTTTCGCCCAAGATGACGGCGAGTTCAGTGACTGAGTTGATTGCCCAAGCCAAGGCCAATCCAGAAAAGTTTTCCTATGCGTCTGCTGGCTCCGGAAGTCCGCAGCATATGGCTGCAGAGGTCTTCAAGTCCATGACGGGTACCAAATTCACCCACATCCCGTACAAGGGCTCCGCGCCTGCGCTGGTCGATGTTCTGGGCGGATCGGTGGATGTGATGTTTTGTCCGATCAATTCGGCGCTACCTCATATCCGCAGCGGAAAAATCAAGGCGCTTGGAACCACTGGCACCAAGCGTCTCGATCTGTTGCCCAGTGTGCCAACCATTGCAGAAACCGTGCCGAATTATGAAAGCGATATTTGGATAGGCATGGTGGCCCCTGCCAAAACGCCGCCTGCCATCATCAATAAACTCAATGCCGAACTTCGCCGTTCTTTGGCATTGCCGGATGTTCAAGGCAAGCTGGCCGAGCAGGGTATTTATGCCGAGACCAGCTCGCCCGCCGACTTTTCAAAGCTGATTGCGAGCGACCAGAAGCGCTGGGCCGCAGTGATCAAGGCGGCCAACATCACGCCCGACTAGCTCTTTAAGTCTTTCTTTTTGATATTTGTTTACGCAGGAGATTTCATGACCGTTCCCGCTGGTTCTGCCGTGCGCCGTGATGTTCCCGCGCCCTCCGGGCCCAGTGACACCATCTGGGCCAGCGACGCCCTAGCTGACATGCTGCGTGCCCTGGATATTCCCTATGTGCTGCTCAACCCAGGCGCAAGCTTCAGGGGTCTGCATGACAGCATCGTCAACCACCTGGGCAACGAAAAACCTCAGATGATGGTGGTGCTGCATGAAGAGCACGCCGTTTCAATCGCCCACGGGTACGCCAAGGTCACTGGCAAACCGCTGATCGCGATTTTGCACAGCAACGTAGGCTTGATGCATGGCTCGATGGCGATTTTTGATGCCTGGGTAGATCGGGTACCGGTCATCGTGCTGGGCGCTACCGGCCCCGTCGATGCCAACAAACGCCGGCCCTGGATTGACTGGATTCACAC
>JANMBW010000131.1:0-8885 GCA_031360565.1 Polaromonas sp. | reverse complement strand
CAAAAACTTTGACAAGACCACGCTTCAAACCATTCGCGGCGGATCCCACATCCGGTTCGCGGCCGATGGCAGGGTGAACTTCCACCGTGACTACTGGGACGCTGCCGAGGAACTGTATGAAAAGCTGCCGTGGCTGGGCGGCCTGATGCGCTGGCTCAAAGTGCGGGCTAATTCATAACCCTCAACAACGAGTGCGCTATGCATTAAATAGCATGTAAAGTCGGTTTTTAGCCGGCTAGTGGCCTGTTTGGCGCCCGATTCACGCCCCTAAGGGGTGACTCAAGCCGGCAGGGTCTCGACAAAGCTGGGCCGTTGCACCAGTTTTTCCTGCAGTTTTGCCAGGTTGGCGTAAGAGTTGCGCCAGGCGATATGTGAAAAGCGAAAGTCCAGATAACCCAGGGCGCAACCCACCGCCACGTCCGACAAGCTGAAATGGACGCCGCTGCAAAACGCCTTGTCGGCCAGTCCGGTGCTCATGACTTTCAGTGTTGCATGGATTTTTCCGAATTGCCGGTCAATCCAAGCCGGGCTGCGCTGCCCTTCAAGTCGACCGGCCCAGCCGGCCTCCAGGCGTGCCAGCACCGCAGCGTCCAGCAAGCCATCGGCCAGCGCCTCCCAGGTTTTGACTTCGGCCCGTTCCCGGCCCTGAGTTGGAATCAGCTTGCCAACCGGCGACAAGGTATCTAGGTATTCGACAATCACGCGGGAATCAAAAACCGCTTCGCCACCCTCCATCACCAGACAAGGCACCTTGCCAAGCGGATTGGAATCACCAATCGTGGTCGTGGCAGCCCAGACATCTTCTTCCACAAACTGGTAATCGAGTTTTTTCTCGGCCATCACAATGCGGACTTTGCGCACATAGGGACTGCCTTTGGATCCGATGAGTTTCATAAATGTCTTTGGTGCGCCAGCTTCAGGAATCTGCATTCTATCGAGTCGGGCTGGCCGCAAGCCCTCTGACGCAACAATCGGCCCGCCTACAATTGCGGCATGAGTCCTTCCAACGCTATTTCAACCCTTAACGCCCTGTCGCCACTGGACGGGCGTTATGCCGCCAGATTGGCCAGTCTTCGCCCGCTGATGTCGGAACAAGGCTATATGCACCGCCGGGTACAGGTTGAAATCGCCTGGTTTATCGCCTTGTCAGATGCCGGATTTGCCGAATTCAAACCGTTGAGCCCGGGAGCGCGCACTTACTCTCTTGGTTTGGTGAAAAACTTTTCCGAAGCCGACGCCCTGGCGATCAAGGAAATCGAGAAAACCACCAACCACGACGTCAAGGCGGTCGAGTACTGGATCAAATCCAAATTTGAAGCCCGTCCCGAGCTTCAAAAAGCGGGCGAGTTTGTGCACTTTGCCTGTACCAGCGAAGACATCAACAACGCCAGCCATGCGCTGCAACTCAAAAGCAGCCGCGATCTGGTGTTGCTCCCCGCGCTGGACAAATTAATTGTCCAGATGCGCGAGATGGCACAAACCTATGCAGGCGAGGCGATGCTGAGCCGGACCCATGGCCAGACCGCCAGCCCGACCACGGTTGGCAAGGAAGTAGCCAACGTGGTGGTGCGCCTGGTGGCTGCACGGGCCAAGATTGCTGCGGTACCCCTGCTGGCCAAAATGAACGGCGCAGTCGGCAACTACAACGCCCATTTGTCTGCCTGGCCTGACTTTGACTGGGAAGCCCTCAGCCGAAAAGTGATCGAAACACCCGAACCGCTGGGCCTGGGCCTGACCTTTCAGCCCTACAGCATCCAGATCGAGCCGCACGATTACATGGCCGAGATCTTCGATGCCGTGGCCCGTACCAATACCATTTTGATTGACTGGGCACGTGACGTTTGGGGTTACGTCAGCGTCGGTTACTTCAAGCAGCGTTTGAAAGCCGGTGAAGTGGGTTCGTCCACCATGCCGCACAAGGTCAATCCGATTGATTTTGAGAACGCCGAAGGTAATCTGGGACTGTCCAACGCCTTGCTGAAACACCTGAGCGAAAAACTGCCGATTTCTCGCTGGCAGCGCGATCTGACCGACAGCACCGTCCTGCGCAACATGGGTGTGGCATTTGGCTACGCCGTGCTGGCCTACCATTCCCTGAATGTTGGACTGGGCAAACTCGAACTCAACCGCGAGGCGCTGCAGGATGACCTGAATGCGTCATGGGAGGTCCTGGCAGAGCCGATTCAGACCGTCATGCGCCGCTATGGCGTGCAGGGTGCTTACGAAAAACTCAAGGAAGTGACGCGCGGCAAGACCGTCAAGCCAGAAGATCTGCATGCCCTGATTCGCTCTTTGGCCATTCCGGAGGGTGAAAAGGTGCGACTGCTGGCGATGACACCCGCGAGCTATGTGGGCATGGCGCAAGAGTTGGCCAGACGAATCTAGCGCTAGGCTCGGACGTGTCAAAAAACGCAAGCGTGGCAGCTGGTGCGCCTGCGGGGTCAACTTGGCATAGCTGCCCCACACTGCCAACACTGCTCAAATCCGCCCTCAACGGTTTCACCACACACGCACAACCAGCGCCGCTGCGGCAGGTTTTGCAACTGGTGCAATAGCGCCCTGGCAGGCAGCTCTTCAGGGTCATGCGTGAGCCAGACCTCGGGCAGGCATAGGTCCGGTGGCAGCTCACCTGCTAGACCACCCAGAAAATAACGTTGCACGCTGGCCGAAAAACCGGCTTGCCGAAGCGCCTCTGACCACAGCGTTGCGATGGCAATGTTCGGAGCGCGAGCGATGCGGAGCATGCCAGCAGTGTATCCTGCATACTATAAAATCAATAGCTGAAAGCCCTTGGTTTTGTTGGGCTGGCGACCTAAAACGCTGAAAATTCGAAGCCGGTCAAGTCTTTTCCAGCGCCCGGTCAGCGTAGCGGCCAAAGCGCCAGGCAGAAGCCTCCAGTGTGATACGGCGCCAAGTGCTGCGTTTGGCGGCTGGTGTCATCTCGGGCCAGCGTTGCACTTCTTCAAAAGTTCGGCCACAGCCCTTGCACAGCGCATCGCCCTGGCTGGTTGAACAAATAGCAATACATGGGGTGTCTGCGGTAGTGTCGTACCACGCTTGCCATGCTGCCATGGCTTTGGGCGGAAAGCTCTGGTCGTCGGCTTCGTCCTCATGATAAAAAACCATCAGTGCATACACCTCGGCGAGGGCGCGCAACTCGGCGGCCAGTGTCACGCCATCAGGCGACGGTTTTTTTTCGCGCCAAAAATTGATGGCTGCTTCAATATCGGTAATGTGGATGCCGGCCATGCGCAAGGGTTGCTGACTGCGCCTCAAATGGACGCCCTGAATTATGGAACAGTTGCCATGTCATTCCCGCCCCGGCTTAGTCTCTTTATTTGACGCCGCTTCAAACAGCGCTTGCAAAATTTTCAGAATTGGTGTTCAATAGTTGCAAGAAGGGGAGTAACTCCCTCGTTTTGCTGTATTAATTCTCAAACAGACACAGCAGCAAGACAGCTACGGCAAGTCGCCATTTCGAAGTTTTAACTTCCGGCTTGCTGGGCATGCAGCGACACTGCATG
Source organism: Polaromonas sp. (assembly GCA_031360565.1). Lineage (GTDB taxonomy): Bacteria > Pseudomonadota > Gammaproteobacteria > Burkholderiales > Burkholderiaceae_C > Polaromonas. Next base: position 5,361 of record JANMBW010000131.1, on the reverse strand, counting down.
TCGAGCCAGACCTTCGATTGAAACCTGAACAGGTTTGAACGAGGTATCTGCGGCTCTTTACCATTGCCCGCCTCTTTTTAATCCGTTCAGTTGCAACGAAGCCGGAAGTCCGCCCGTCGGACTTCCTCGTCGAAACTTGATATGGAGTGCGGCCATGGAATTATTTTCAACCCCTTGGTGGTCAGCGTTGCTGGCCATTATCCTGATTGATCTGGTGCTCGCGGGCGACAACGCCATTGTGATTGCACTGGCCGCGCGAAGCCTGCCGCCCGACTTGCAAAAAAGAGCGATCGTATGGGGCACGGTAGGTGCCATCGTTGTCCGATCGGCCATGACCGTTGGTGTGGTCTGGTTGCTAAAGATCCCGGGCTTGATGCTGGTAGGTGGCCTGGGTTTGCTCTGGATTGCCTACAAACTGCTGGCTGACCAGGGTGACACCGAGCACCAGGGGCCTGTTGTCAATACCTTTTGGGGCGCCATGAAAACCATCGTGGTGGCCGATGCCCTGATGGGTATCGACAATGTTCTGGGCGTCGCAGGGGCTGCACATGGCTCGTTTGACCTGGTCATCATCGGTCTACTTGTGAGCGTTCCCATCGTGGTCTTTGGCAGCACGATGGTTCTCAAGCTGGTGGAACGCTTTCCCGCCATCATCAGCATCGGCGCTGCAGTACTGGCTTTCACGGCCGCAAAAATGATTGTCAGCGAACCGTTACTCGACAACATTTACGGCGGGCCCGATCCACTGGCATCTGCTGACACCCTGCAAACCATTGCTGAATGGGCGACTTATGCCTTCGCAGTGGCCATCGTGCTGGGAGGGGGCTGGCTAGCGACGCGCCGCACCAAGTCCGACCACCGCGATCTTGTCATCGATTAATTTTCCCGCGACCACAGGCCTTTAAAAACCACGATAACTCAAGGAGAAATGTATGGACAACATCATTGTTTACGTTGACGACCTAGCCTACGCCCTGCAACTGCTGGAGCCCATGCAGTCGTCCAGCAACGCGCGTGGTCCGTCCCGCTGGATTGTGGTGGGATGCGCACCACGTGTGACCCACCATGCCAGCAAATGGGTCACCAACAGCGCACGGGAAAGCTGGCGCGGTAAGTGGGCTGAAAAGCTGTTTGCCAATCTGGTCCCCTTGCTGCAGCTAGGCGGTGACACAGTGGTCACCCGCCTTGCCAAGCCCAGCTCACTGGTGACACAGACCGAGGCCATGATGAAAGAATATGGCGTTGCTAGAGTGCTGGATGCGCGTCGACCAAAATTCGGCCAGAGTCTACAGCCCGTCACGGCCACACAGGAGCAGGAGGAGCGCGGCGTTCTGGGGTATGTCACGGCGCTTGCCGGTGCAGGCTTATTGGTGGCTACTGACTAGCACTGCGGTGGTATCCTGCAGGCCATGAAACTGATTGTTAAGTGGCTGTGCAGCGCCGCCGCCCTGCTGGCGGTGGCGTATCTTTATTCTGGTGTAGTGGTCACCAGCCTAATGGCGGCCCTGATTGCGGCCGCCGTATTGGGTGCCCTCAACACTATCGTTCGCCCAGTCTTGGTAGTGCTGACCCTGCCGGTCACACTGGTCACTGTTGGCCTGTTTTTGTTCGTAATCAATGCCCTGATGTTTTGGGCTGCAGCTGGCTTGGTAACTGGCCTGAATGTCGCGGGATTTGGTGCGGCGTTGATCGGCTCTCTGATTTACTCGGCGCTTCAATTAGCGATCGAGTTTGTCCTGGAGCGCTTGTTCTCTAAGTAACACCTCGAGCTGGCGGCTGCGGGTGTCAATGATCGATCCCTCGATGAAATCCGCATTGCCAGGATTGCCTCGCATCAGGATCTGGGCCGCCCTCAATCGATCCAAGGCGGCGGAATAATCGAGCTGGGCAGCGCGGCCCTCGGCTTCAGAACGAATCGCCCGCACGAGCTGTCCTTGCTTGCCATAAGCCGACGCCAGCAGCTGCCACGCCGTCGCATCTTTGGGATGCTCCGTCACCCAGGTTTGGAGTCGAGCGGTGACGTCTGCAGCCCGCCCCGCAGCAAGCATGGCCTGCGCCTGCCAAAGCAGCTCGGCGCGCTGCACGGTTTGGCTAAGTTTGATGGGCGATACGCCGGACGGCACCTGGTTGGCGAGCAATTCAATTTCAAGCATCAACCAGTCAACCACTTGCGCGCCGGCTGCATGGCCTGACTGTGAGCCTTTAAGCTTCTCTGCCAGGCCACTTGCCACGGTAAAGTCCCGCATTTTTGCAGCTGCCAGAACACCGGCATACAGGACACCGGTACCCCGCGCGTCCCCGCCGGTCGGTGAACCCTTCTGCGGCGAAGTCGACCTAGCCTGGCGTTGCGCCTGGTCCAACATGGCGCGCAGTGCATCGACACCGGGGTCTGCCAGGACACGAGCCCGCGCCCCCATCATGGCCTGCAGCTCCCGAGCATTTGCATCTGGTGAAAGACCCTGTGCAGTGACGCCGGTTCTGGACTGGGCGGCCAGCTGCAAGCGCGCCTGCACTTCAGCGATGCGCTCGGTGTTCAGCGGATGCGAGCGCAGATAGGGAAACGCGCCGCTGTCGTTGAGCCTTGCTGCCTGCTGCAGCTTTTCAAACATGGTGCCAACGCCGCGACTGTCAAATCCGGCGTCAGTCATCACGCCAAAACCGACGCGATCCGCTTCACGTTCCATGTCGCGCGAAAAATTCAATTGGGACTGGGCTGCCACCGCCTGCCCTCCCACAAGCGCCGCGTTGGCAGCACCGGGACTTTTGCTGGCCGCCAGCGCGCCCAGGATCATGGCGCCAATCACCAGTGGTGTGACACGCGCCTGTTGGGTAATCAGGCGTGAGATATGTCTCTGTGTCACATGACTGAGCTCATGCCCAAGTACCGCCGCCAATTCGTCCCGACTGTTGACCGCCCCAATCAGACCCAGGTGCACGCCGAAATAACCGCCAGGCAGTGCGAAAGCGTTGATGCTGCGGTCACGAATTAAAAAGACATCCCAGGAGAACCGCTCATCCAGCTCAGCACTGAGCTCACCACGCGCTCGCGCAGCCGCCAGAAGAGGTTGCCAAATCGCCTGCAGGTGATCGGAAAGGACGGGGTCATCAATGTAATCTGGGTCGCGGTAAATGCTCGCTGCAATCCGGTCCCCCATCCGGCGTTCCGCCCCAGCGGTCAGCTCAAGGTTATCGCCGAGGGTCGGCAGAGAACCGGTGGACCCTTTCGATTCAAGCGCTGACACTTGTGCATGGACGCCAGCAGAGCCCGACACCAGGACGGCGGCTGCCAAGGCCAATGCGCTAAAACGAATCGATCGGGACAAAGGCGATGACCTCCGCAGTTTGGGAGTGAATCAGGACGGTCCAGAACGATTTTCGGCCCACCATGGGGAGATACGCGACGGAGCCCACGGTGCGGCTCACCTTGGCAGCCATTAACGACTCGTCAATGACACTAACGCGAGCTGGAAAACGGGCTTTGAGATCGGCCAGCGGACGGGCACGCGCCAATACCCTAGGTTTGGCTTGTTCATAGGTTTGCCAGAAATCGGGTCGCGCCCCTAAAACGGCACCTTGCAGCGCCGCCATAGTGGCCTCAAAGCTTTCCTTGCTGTCTGCGAATTCCCGCACAGCCAACACAGTTGGCCCCGTAAGCGGAAGACTCTGCAGACCGGGAGGCGCACGGTGAAGTAGCTCTGGCGGAATATCGATGGCATGGACAACCCGAAAACGGTCGATCTCGAATACCAGGTGAACTGGGCGGGCCACCGAAACCGTCCACAATCCATACGCCAGTGCAGCCAATTGCAGCAGGCCTATCACGGTCAGATCGCGCCGCAGTTCCTCGCGTGACTTGTTGAGATTGAAGATGGCCAGCGTCATTAACGGTCCCATCACCACATCGACCGCCACCACGATTAAAAAGAGGTCGCGCCCCCCCGAAATTTCTCGGTAAGGATAGGGGTACCACACGTTGAAAACCAGCAACGCAGCCATCCCGGCCAGCGTCAGGCTAATGGCCAGATGAATGCTGGAGGCCTTGATCCGGGCTTTCCAAAAAAGATTAGCGGCAAGCATGCTCATATGATGGGGGCTGGTTGTAAAGATTCCATAACAGCATGGCGAATTCAGGACTTACTCACTTTGACGAACAGGGGCAGGCGCATATGGTGGATGTAGGGGCCAAGGCCGCCACACACCGTATCGCCATTGCGCAGGGGCGAATAGTCATGAATCCTGCAACGCTGTCCATTATTTTGGCAGGCAGCGTAAAGAAAGGCGACGTGCTTGGCATTGCGCGAGTTGCCGGCATCATGGCGGCCAAAAAAGCCAGTGAGTTGATTCCTTTGTGCCATCCGCTGGCCCTGACACGGGTGGCGATTGATTTCACACCCAACCACCCGGGGGCCAGCATCACTTGCCAGGCCACCGTCGAAACCGTAGGCCCCACCGGGGTCGAAATAGAAGCCCTGACCGCCGCACAGATTGCGCTGCTGACCATTTACGACATGTGCAAGGCGGTAGACCGGGGCATGACGATCACCGATGTGCGCGTACTTGAAAAGCACGGCGGCAAGTCAGGCAGCTTTGTAAACCCCTAGGGCGCAAGGCTGTTCATCGCTGGCGGCAGGGGCGCTTTGGCGTTGGCCAGTGCCCAGCGGGCGTAGTCCTTTGGGAAAGCAGCCCGGTAACGGGCGAGGTGTGCCATCGCGTCGTCATCGCGACCGAGCATCACCGCACTTTCAATGACCTTTTCAATCACGCGCGGCTCTGGCGAGTAATGCAGCAACGCCATGGCCGTGGTGAACGTCCACAGCGCGTTGTCACGCACGAGTGGCGTGAGCAGCAGTTCGGCAAAACGCACCTGTTCAGCAAAGAGCCATGAGTCACCTATTTTGGCCAGCGGGTCCGCAAGATAGGCCGGATCACGCACCGTCGGTGCGAGATAAATTTGACTGATACGGCGGTAGTCCCATGCAGTGTAAATAACAAACGCTATCAAAATAAAAGCTGTAGGCAGGCTGACTACGAACCCAGATAGAGGTTTTGTTTTATTACTTTGTCTCGCTACCCCATCAGCCGGAGTATCTAGCGGAGACCAGAGCCTCACGGCACAAAGAATGACCGCCATCAGAAACGGCCCGTACCATAAGGGATATTCGAGTAAGCTGTGCAGCAGGATCACCGCCAGAACCGACCACGCCAGCTGGCGGCCGGGCTGCGTTTCGCGCCAAGGCCGCAGCCGCGCGACCCACCAGACAAAACCGCCCGACGCCAACAGCGCTACAGGAATGCCCATTTCAACTGCCAGATGTAGCGGCAAATTGTGCGCATTATCGAGAATCTCGCAGAATCGTAGTC
>JANMBW010000317.1:0-4730 GCA_031360565.1 Polaromonas sp. | reverse complement strand
GGCGCAGTTGCCCGAGTTTGATCAGGTCAAGCCTCAAATTGCCCAGCAGATGGAGCAGCAACGTTTGGGCGCGTTCCAGGAAGACCTGCGGAAAAAAGCCAAGGTCGAATAACCTATCTCTGACGATAAAAAAGCGGCTTTGAGCCGCTTTTTTATTCTTGAATCAGCTTGAAGGCATGGGGTGATCCTTCACCCCTGCCGATCAAAGCTGGTTCAGTGGAATGGCGATGTCCATCACCTTGTACTGGCTAGCGAAACTTCCGCGAGAAGTCGCTTTGCCGGTGGGCAAATTGATGCTGTACAAACCTGTCTCAGTTGCACTGGTTTTGAGAGATGCCAGGGCCTGAACTTCAACCGTCACACCATTGCGAATCTTGCTGTAAATATCAAATCCGGCAGAAGCGAGCACGTCGAGCGTTAATTTGCCAGTCGCCGCCAGGGAGCCGTTGTTCGGGGGTGATTGAATGGCAATCTGGTCGAGGGTGGTGTCCAGTGCGTACAGGGTGGTGGCTGTGGTGGGGTCTAAGTCGTTGTTGGTGTAAGCAGAGCCGGTCACGCCCAATGCTGCGGTACCGGCGGTGTAGTTCAGGCCGCCATCCACAACAGTCATGCCCCCCGCATTGACGTTATGGCGCAAGTTTTGACCGGTATCACTGACGATACGCAGGCGATCCGCCGCGGGGTTAAAGTCCACGCCAAAATTCTTTCCGTCTAGAGCGACTCCGAGTTGGCTAACTTTTGTCGCGACTGCCCTGGCAGTCTCGATGGTGTAAATGCCACCTTTCAGGCCCACGCCGTACATTTTTTTATCCTGCACGCGAAAGTCGATCCCAATCAGCGTGTCCCCGGCGGCGAGACCGCTGATGGCACCCAAGTCGCGCGCGTCACCCGGATTTCTTTCGTTGAAACAGATCAGGCGCTGGTCTTCCGTCAAACCAACGACCTGGAGCGACGAGGACTGGCGGCTGCCATCGCCACTCTCGCAACTTCCGCCATCGTAAGAACTGTATGAGCCATAGGAATACTGGGCCTGGACGGAAAAGACTGCCGCTGCGGCCATCGACGCTAACAACACGGGTCGTAAAAACTTGTTCATGGTGCTTCCTTGAAAAACAATTGAGTTCCAAACGGTCGAATACGATTGCTCCAGGTCCGATGTCGTACTCGATACAGGGTGTCCAGGAAGCATTGAAAAAACCATAGCGCGAGATGACTTTGCCTCCCGGACTGAGGTACTACACCGTCAACGACTTTGCAGATGCAGCAAACCTCGTAATTAGTTGTAACTATTACGGAGCAGGCCGTACCTGGCTTAAACGCGCGGTGGATCGGTCTCTCGCTCAAAGTGGCGGTGCGCACCGAGCGCAGCCACAAACGCCTTGAGGCCCTGAGCCATATCGCCAGCCGATGTGTAGATCAAGCCGGGGTCAGCTTTGCCATTCGCCAGCTTGTCGGATACGCCTGCCCGCTCCAGCAGCGCTTTCGAAGCACCAAGCGCCAAAATGGTTTTGCCATGCCGGTACTGATCCTTGATGAAATCCATCGTGTGGGGGTCAGCCGCCAGCGCAGCGACAGCCTGCTCGCCATCGGGTAACACCAGGGCATCAAACAGGAAACCCGGCTCGTTTTCCAACGATGCCTTCGCTTCGAGCATTTGCCCTTCTGCGGTTTTCAGGGCACCAATTCGGGGTGCGATCAGGCGCGGCACGGCGCCCTGGCCGAGCAGGCTAGCCTGCAACAGCGCGATCGGTTCGCCAGCCACGCCCGGAGCGAGCAGTAGCGCAACCTTGCGGCCCAAAATGGAACCGTCACCGGGACGGGCCATCAGGGACAACGGTGGTGAAACCATCACTTCCGGTTTGGCGGGCTTGGCCAGCACGCGCGGCAGCGGCGCAGGCATGGGAGTCATGCCAATGCCCTCTGCCACCTGGCGTGCCAAATCTTCCGACGCGTTGCGCAGCATGGCCACCACGCGCTGGCGAATCGCCGGCACAGTCACCTTGCTCAGTTCAAAGCGAAACGCAGCTGCGATATGGCTTTTCTCACTGGGCGTCTGGCTTTCATAAAACAAGGTCGCCTGGGTGTAGTGGTCGGCAAACTTTTCTGGTTTGCCGCGCACTTTGGCCTGCTCTTCACGCGCCTGCATGCGCGCAGCGACCGTCACAAATCCTTGCGCCGCCCCGGCCTGAAACGGGCAACCGCCGGCCAGCGAGTTCGGCTCGTAGGCCACGTTGCCCCTATGGATCGCCTGGCGGTGCATGCCATCGCGCTGGTTGTTGTGCACGGGTGCAATCGGTGCATTGATCGGGATTTCATGAAAGTTAGGTCCGCCCAGGCGCGAGATCTGCGTGTCGACATACGAATGAATCCGACCGGCCAGCAAGGGGTCGTTAGAAAAATCAATGCCCGGCACCACATGCGCGGTGCAGAAAGCCACCTGTTCAGTTTCCGCGAAAAAGTTGTCCGGGTTGCGGTTGAGCACCATGCGACCCACCTTCTTGACCGGTACCAGTTCTTCCGGAATGAGCTTGGTAGCGTCGAGAATATCGAAGCTGAATTGTTCGGCCTGCTCTTCTGTGAATATTTGCAGACCAAGTTCCCATTCCGGGTACGCACCACACTCGATCCGCTCCCACAGGTCTCGACGATGGAAGTCAGGGTCCGCGCCCGAAACCTTCACTGCCTCGTCCCACACCATGGAATGGGTACCGAATTTCGGTTCCCAGTGAAATTTGACAAACACCGACTCGCCGGCATCATTGACCAGCCGGTAACTGTGCACGCCAAAGCCCTGCATGGTGGCGTAACTGCGTGGCAGTCCCCGATCGGACATGACCCACATCAGCATGTGGGTCGACTCGGGCATCAACGATACAAAATCCCAGAAGGTATCGTGTGCGCTGGCGGCCTGGGGTATGGCGTTGTGCGGCTCGGGCTTGACGGCATGCACCAGGTCGGGAAACTTCATCGCGTCCTGGATGAAAAACACCGGGATGTTGTTGCCGACCAGATCCCAATTGCCCTCGTCGGTATAAAACTTTACCGCGAAGCCGCGCACGTCACGCGCCGTATCCTTGGAGCCGCGCTCGCCTGCAACGGTAGAAAAGCGCACAAACACTGGCGTGATCTTGCCGGACTCCGCAAATGGCGCGGCCTTGGTGTGCTCCGTCAGCGGCGCATAACACTCGAAAAAGCCGTGGGCGCCCGAGCCACGTGCGTGCACGATGCGTTCTGGTATGCGCTCGTGGTCGAAGTGGGTGATCTTCTCGCGTAAAACAAAGTCTTCCAGCAGGACCGGGCCCCGCAAGCCAAACTTCAGCGAATTCTGGTTGTCAGAAATCGACACGCCCTGATTGGTCGTTAGCACCCTGCCGGACGAATCGACACGCACCCGGTCGAGTGGCTCGATGGTGGCGTTGATGCCTTCCGACGCCGTACTGCCGGTTTTTTCCGAGCTGTTTTGCTCCGTCAGCGTGCTGCCAGATGGGAGACGCGAAGCAGGCTCAACCGTGCTGCCGCGCTGGGGTGCCAGTGAATTGGAAAAGCCGTGTTCAGCGGCTTTGTTAGCGTTATGCGGCATCCCGGCTGCGAGGGCTTGCACCTGGCGCATTTTTTCATCAGCGAGGTCCGGTGCCTCGCCGCTAGGGCGGTCAGCAGCGTGGGACGGTGATTTAGATTTGGATTTGGATTTGCTGGTCGGATTGTTGGGTTTGGGCATGGCGTTTGGGTCAGTGAGGGCTTGGAAAAATTACCAAACTTCACCGTATCGTCCTGCCTGCGGTGCACCCTGTAGGACGCAACCGTTTGCACCGGGCAGATTTTTTAGACGGGCTGCCGTGCGCCTAGCGAAGGGCTGCGACAGCCATGAGCAGCCCAATCAGCACCGGCTGGTGGAGCATGTACCAGGTCAGACTATTGCGGCCCAGCCATGCCAGCGGTCCGGTCCAGGCTTGCGGCGATGCCGCCAACCAAGGCCGCCGATTCGCCAGCAAGTACTGACCGCCCGCGACGCCCCACCACATGACGCCAAGCCAGGGAAACAGGGGCACATAATCCTCCGCCACCGGCTTGCGGTTGACCAGGCCCAGCCAGTTAAAGCCTCGGTCATTAAGAAAATCGACTGCAGGCCAGTAAAGATGGATATAAGGCGCTATAAAACTAATAGCAATTGACAATCCTCCGAGCAACCACAGCCAACCTCCCCAGGATGCACTGACGCGGACAATCAACAGCATCAACGCAATCCCGTGCAGAACCCCGAATGAAATGAAGCTTTTGGGATACATCCAGTATGAACCCAGAGTCACCGCCAGCGCGCAAGCCGCAATTTGCAGCCAGCGTTTGCGGAAGCGGCTCTGGCTCGGCGACTGATGCATCGCAACCGCCTGAGCCAGGCCGGCGGCAAGCAAAAACATGCTGACAATCAGTGAGCGCTGTACCGTCCAGAACGGGTCAGTGTAAAAATTTTGCCGGAGATAGCCAAAATGATTCAGATCAAAGCTGAAGTGGAACAGCGTCATCCAGACGATTGCTGCGCCACGAAAAATGTCAATGCTGGCTAAGCGCTGTGAACCCATCATCGAATTGTAGGTCTGAGGGTGTTCCCGATTGACCTGCGCGATGGTCGGGGTTGCAATCGCGGTTTGCTTGGGCTGGACATTTCATCCCATTTGTTTAAAAGGAAATTCATGCCTGGTCGCCCGTTTTTTGCTGGTCATCTGCGTCAAGGC
>JANMBW010000306.1:0-9027 GCA_031360565.1 Polaromonas sp. | reverse complement strand
TATTCATGAAGCGCTTGAGCGGGCGCGCGACGCAGCCAAGGCCATGGATGTACGCATTGGCGGCGGCGCTCACACCATCCAGCAATATCTTCGCGCGGGCCTCATTGATGAGCTGCACATTGCTATTTCGCCGGTCGTTCTGGGCAGCGGCGAGCGACTGTTCGAGGGCTTAGATATGCGCGCTCTGGGATACGAATGCGTTCAGTCCGTCGCATCGGAGAAAGCCACCCATGTGGTGCTCCGGCGCCGAGAAAGAGATTCCTGACGAGCGGTAGTAGCCGTCAATACTAGGTCACTCGCTATTAACTTAATAGCAATTTAAATTTCCGGACTGATCTGCAGCGGAATGGTTACCGGCCCGTCATTGACCAGATGCACCTGCATGTCTGCGCCAAACTGGCCGGTCTGGACCTTGGAATGTGCGGCCCGTGCCTGCGACACAAAGTAGTCATACAGTCTGCGCCCAACATCTGGTGGTGCAGCACCGGTGAAGCTGGGGCGGATGCCTCCCGATGCGTCGGCGGCCAGCGTGAACTGGCTGACGATGAGCAGGCCGCCGGGCCAACCGGCGCCGTCCAGGTCCTGAACACTTCGGTTCATCTTGCCCGCTTCGTCAGAAAATATTCGCAGCTTCAAAATTTTTGCGAGTAGTTTGTCGGCCTGGGTTTCGGTGTCGCCCCGCTCGGCGCAGAGCAGCACCAGCAAGCCGGCATTGATCTGGCCAACCGTTTCACCTGCAATGACCACGCGCGCGTTGGCTACGCGCTGCAGCACAGCCTTCAAACCAAGTCCTTAGTCGGTCACGCCGGCAGCGACGAACAGCGGCTTGCCGACAGGGCCCGAAAGAAAAGTCACAAACTCCTGCGCCAAGGCGGCCTGCGTCCCAGACGCCAAGGGTGCTGCCGTGTACGAGGTGTAGTTTTGCACTTCAGCCGGCACCGGACCGACCAGCTTGAGCCCCTTGCCCTGGTAGAGCAGGATTTCAGTGATGGCACCAAATCCGATTTCACGCCCTTTGCCCTTGATGACGTGCTCCATCACCGCGGCGCCATCGGGGTAACGAACGGTCTTGCCTTCCACCTGGGAATAGATATCCATTTTCTTGAGCAAACCTTCGAGATACAGGCCGGTGGACGCTCGGTTGAACACCAAGGACTCCGCATCCAGTACCGAACGCTTGAGCGCATCGGCATTCGAGATATCGGGTACCGCCGCGCCGTCTCGTACCGTCACGCCCATGCCCACCCGGCCCACTGGCGCACGCGCCGCCAGCAGCTTGCCCGTACCGGCAAAGTCATTGATCACCGCAGGGGGCGCGATCACCACGTCGAATGCCGGATTGCCCTCCATGCGCTTACGCAGCTCGGGGGCGGTGTTGAAGGTGATGCGGGTGGTGTGCCCGGTCTGCTTGTCAAACGCGGCAGCGGCGGCCTTCAGCCCGGGCTCGATCGCGCCCGCGCTGAGCACCTGGATCTCCGCGCCAACGGCTGCTCCGCATGATGCGGCAATCGCCAGTCCACCCGCCAAGACTTTAAAAATCAATGAAACACGGGTCATCAATAACTCCTGAAGGAACGGGAATATAACCAGGGAAGGGTTTGTCGGGATTATCCCTGCAGCAGTACGTCGGATCAATTTCCATTTTCACCAAGGACTGGTGCGGGCTAGGCAAGGATGCGATGATGCAGAAACTGCACCACCGCCGCTGATCCAGGCCCCGCAGCGTTCCCATGAAGATTGGCCATAGCAAGCTATGAAAAGTAGACCTATTCGGCTGTCCCTGGCCCTGAAAAAACTGGTCCTGGCGGCAGCCTGGGCGCTGGTTGCCCTGGGAGCTCGCCCTGTATCTGCCCAGGTCGCCCCCACAGCTGCCGAAGTCGCAAACTACAAAGGACTGCACGGCGCGGCCCACAAAGGTGACGTGGCTCAGATTGAAAAACTCGCAGCAGCGAAGGCCGACCTCAATGCCCGCGACGGCAACGGCCGCACCCCGCTGCATGTGGCAACGTTTGCGAAGCAGCGAGGCGCCATCCGTGCGCTGGTCAAGGCTGGCGCTGGCATGGATTTGCTCGACAAGGACCGTTACGACGGTGTCACGATCGCGTCTGTTGCAGATGACGAGGAAACGTTGCGCGTGCTGCTGTCACTCGGCGCCAGCGCCAGGCAGGTCACCAGTCGCTATGACGGCACCGCGCTGATCGCCGCCGCACATCTGGGCCACGACGGCGTGGTCCGACAGTTGATCGCTGCGGGCGCACCGCTCGATCATGTCAACAATCTGCACTGGACCGCAGCAATCGAGGCGGTGGTGCTCGGCGACGGTGGGCTCAGGCATCAGAAAACCCTGCAAGCCCTGATCGCTGCGGGCGCAGATTTGAAGCTGACGGACCGTCAGGGCAACACACCCCTGCAGCTGGCAAAGTCGCGTGGCTATGGCGCGATGGTGAAGCTGCTGGAAGAAGCAGGCGCGAAATAAGGCCGGAAAAACGCAGGCGCCGCATGGAAACCGGCTCGGCCTAGTTCAGATCGGGTCCTTCTCGTCACCCAGGTGGGCTTCAACATCACTGGGCAGCAACTGGATCGTAGCCCGCAATCCGGGCACCGCACGCATCAGGGCCTGCTCCACGTCGGCACGTACCGCAGCAGCCCGCCCCAGTGACCAGTCAGCAGGCATGTGCATATGCATGTCCAGAAAGCGGCGTTGGCCTGACGAACGCGTTGTCAGGTGATCAAAGCGAATTGTGTGGTGCCGAAATGCGTCAAGGGTTTTATCAATATCGGCCAGCACGGCCGGCTCCAGGGCCTCATCCATCAGGCCCTGTGACGAGCGCCACATCAGGTGAATGCCCTGCCACAAAATATTCAGCGCGACGCCTATCGCCACCAGCGGATCCAGCCAGAGCCAGCCGGTCAGCCCCACTGCGCCAATGCCCAGCACCACGCCAACAGAGGTCCACACATCGGTCAGCAAGTGTCGCGCGTCGGCCTCCAGGGCCACCGAGCGATGCACTTTAGCGGAGCGAAACATGACCGCGGCCATCAAACCATTGAGGGCAGAGCTCACCAGTACCAATGCCAGCCCCCAACCGACCTGCTGCAGCGGCTGAGGTTCCAACAAGCGCTGCGTTGCCGCCCAGATAATGGCCGCCGCCGCACCCATGATGAGGACACCTTCAAAGCCGGATGAAAAATACTCTGCTTTGTGATGCCCATAGGGATGCTCGTCGTCCGCTGGGCGCTGGGCAATCGTGACCATGGCCAGACCAAATATGGCGCTGGCCAGGTTGACAAAGGACTCCATCGCATCGGACAGCAAGCCGACCGAATCGGTAATCGCCCAAGCCCAAGTTTTCAGCACGATGGTGATCACCGCGACGACGACCGAGGCCGCCAACAGGCGCTGCGGGGTCAAGGATTGCGGGCTGGGCCACTTCATGCTGGCATTGTGAAGGATGCGGCTTTCAACTGAAAACTTGCCGGGCAAGCCGCCGAAGGGCGCCTTCAAGGCTCAGTTTAATGTGACGCGCACGAACTTTCTCTTGCCAACCTGCACCACATAACTCCCGACGCCCAGTTTGAGTGCCTTGTCACTGACCACGCTGGAATCCACCCGTACACCGCCACCGTCAATCAGCCGGCTGGCCTCGCTGCCTGAAGGGGCCAGCCCGGCAGCTTTGAGCAATGCCGTGATGCCAAGCGGTGCGCCGGACAGCGACAGTTCGGAGATGTCGTCCGGCACGCCGCCCTTGCTGCGGTTGATAAAGTCCTGCTCCGCCGCATCGGCGGCCGCAGCGCTGTGAAAACGCGCCGTGATTTCCCGGGCCAGCGCGACTTTGGCGTCCTTGGGGTTGCGCCCCGCCGCCACTTCAGCCTTCAAGGCCGCAATAGCCGCTTCGCTTTTAAAAGACAGCAGGGTGAACCATTTCCACATCAGCACATCGGAAATGCTGAGAACCTTGGCAAACATGGTGTTGGCATCCTCAGAAATGCCGATGTAATTGTTCTTGCTCTTGGACATCTTTTCGACGCCGTCGAGTCCTTCAAGCAGGGGCATGGTCAAAATACACTGCGGTTCCTGACCGTATTCATATTGCAAGTGGCGTCCCATGAGCAAGTTGAACTTTTGATCGGTACCACCGAGCTCCAGATCACTTTTCAGCGCCACCGAGTCGTAACCCTGCATCAGCGGGTATAAAAACTCGTGGACGCTGATGGGCGTTCCAGCCTGGAAGCGATCATGGAAATCGTTGCGCTCCATCATCCGGGCGACGTTGTATTTGGCAGCCAGCTGAATCATGCCGCGAGCGCCCAGCGGGTCGCTCCATTCGCTGTTGTAACGGATCTCGGTCCTGGCCGGGTCTAACACTAGGCTGGCCTGGCGGTAGTAGGTTTCGGCATTGTGCTGAATTTGCTCGGCGGTGAGGGGAGGTCGGGTCGCGTTTCGGCCAGACGGATCGCCAATCAGGCTGGTGAAGTCGCCGATCAGAAAAATGACCGTATGGCCCAAGTCCTGAAGCTGACGCATTTTGTTCAAAACCACGGTGTGTCCGACATGAATGTCAGGTGCCGTCGGGTCCAGCCCCAGTTTGACCCGCAGCGGTATCCCTGTGGCCTCTGCTCTGGCCAGTTTTTTGATCCATTCGTCCTGCGGAATGAGTTCGTCGCAACCTCGCAACGTGACGGCCAGGGCTTGCCGGACCCGCTCAGTCACGGGGTATTTTGTAACAAGTTCTTGATTCATAAGGAGTTTTTCATGTCGAGGGCTTGTCCGACAGATATACTTCAGGCGCTGTGGCAAAGGCTTTTATTTTAAAGGCGCCAGCAATCCAGCCGACTCTGGCGCGAAGGTTGCTAATTGTCCACCGTATTTCCCGACCCGGTTGCCGCGACACCCTGCGGTGCCGGTCTTTCGAACCTGCTCTTGCACGCTTACTTTGACAGTTGGCAGCCTGCTGCACTTTAGTTGGAAATTTGTTTTGCGCCTGCCAAACCCGATCCCACTGCTTTCTTCCCTTGCCGATTGTCTGCGCCGCCACCCCAAACGGGTAACCGGCAGCCTCGCGGCGCTGCTTTTGGGCACCGGTGTGACAGCATTTGGCGTGGCTCCCCTGGCGCCCGACGCGGCCAGCCTGCCCGTACGCCAGGTGCTTGAAGCGGTCCAGCCTCTCCCAACACAGCCCCAGTCTGAAGCGCTGGCCGATTTTCGATTCAAGCTGTTTCGGACTGAAAGCACCCGCAGCAGCGATACCGCAGACAGCCTGCTCCAACGTCTGAATGTCGACGATGCGGCAGCGGCGGCCTTTTTGCGTCATGACAGCAAGGCGCGGCTGGTATTGAGCGGAAATCCAGGGAAAAACGTCACGGTGGAAGCCAGCGACACCCAGCAACTGCTCAAACTCAGCATGCGCTGGCCAAGCGACCAGCCCTCACACTTCAATCGCCTAGTGGTGGAGCGTACCGCGGCCGGATTGACGTCGCGGCTGGAGTCCGCACCCTACGTGGCATCCGTCCGGCTAGCCAGCGGCAGCGTCCAGACTTCGCTGTTTTCAGCCACAGACGAGGCCCGGATTCCTGACAGGGTGGCGGTGCAGCTGGCTGAAATTTTCTCGGGCGATATTGATTTTCGCCGGGCGTTGCGCAAGGGTGACCGCTTCAATGTGGTCTACGAAACCTTGGAGGCGGATGGTGAAGCCTTGCGCACGGGTCGCTTGTTATCGGCCGAATTTGTTAATGCTGGCAAAAGCTACCAGGCCATGTGGTTTCAGCCGCCAGGCCAGGACGCCACCGGCATCCCGCACAAGGGCGGCTACTACAGCCTGGACGGCAAAAGCCTGCGCCGGGCCTACCTGAGCTCGCCAGTGGAGTTCTCGCGCATCAGCAGTGGCTTTTCGATGCGCTTTCATCCGGTTGCGCACAAGTGGCGCGCCCACCTGGGCACCGACTTTGCAGCCAGCACCGGCACGCCGGCCCGCACGGTTGGCGATGGCGTGGTGGAATTTGCCGGCGTACAGAACGGCTATGGCAATGTGGTGTTTATCCGGCACCGTAACGGTCACGAAACTGTCTATGCCCATTTGAGCAAGATTTCGGTTGCGCGAGGCCAGAACGTCAGCCAGGGGCAGACTGTTGGTCTGGTTGGCTCGACCGGCTGGTCCACCGGGCCGCACCTGCACTTTGAATTCCGCGTGAACGGCACGCATCACGACCCGATGACCATTGCCAAGCAAAGTGAAACCCTGCCGGTACCGGCAGGCTCGCTGACGACTTTCCGACGCCTGGCGACCGATGTTTCCGCCCAACTGCAAGCGGCCGCCTCGATGGCCCAGACCCGGGTTGAATAGCGGCCTTACCGCGCGGGCTTGCAGCACAATCCGCGCATGCAGGAATTTTTTATCGGCCTGATGTCAGGCACATCACTCGACGGCGTGGATGGGGTGCTGGCCGGCTTTTCAGGCCGGGACATGCGGGTGATCGCAGCCGCCAGTGCGCCTTTTCCCGAGCGTTTGCAGCATGAATTGCTGGCCCTGAACGCCCCAGGTCCCAACGAACTGCATCGCGCAGCCTTGGCAGGCAACCAAATTGCCACGATTTATGCCGGCGTCGTCGCCCAGCTGATGGAAAGCGCGTCCCGGCAGGGTATGACGGCTGCGGCCATCAACGCTATCGGCGCCCACGGACAGACCGTCAGACATCAACCGCCCCTTTCCCGTACAAACCACCCGGGCCAGGCCTATACCGTGCAGCTCAACAATCCCGCGCTGCTGGCCGAACTCACCGGCATAGACGTGGTGGCCGATTTTCGCAGTCGGGATGTTGCGGCAGGTGGCCAGGGCGCGCCGCTGGTACCCGCCTTTCACCACAGCGTTTTTGCGCAAACTGACAGCACGGTCGTGGTGCTCAATCTGGGCGGAATTGCCAATATCAGCGTCCTGCCCGCCACGGGCATCGTACCTGCGCCTGCGGTCCTGGGTTTTGACTGTGGTCCCGGCAATGCGCTGCTGGACGCCTGGTGCCAGCGGCACACCAGCCAGCCTTTTGATGCCGGTGGCGCCTGGGCAGCCAGCGGGCAATTGATTCCAGAGCTGCTGGTCAGCCTGCTCGATGAGCCGTACTTTTCCAAGTTACCGCCTAAAAGCACAGGCCGGGATTTATTCAACCTCGGGTGGCTGGAGACCAAACTGGCACCGTGGACGAGCCAGCGCCCTCAGGACATTCAACATACTTTGACTGAATTGACCGCCAGCAGCTGCGTCACGGCCATTAAGAGCTATGGAAAAGATAGCATGGAACTGATTGTTTGCGGCGGTGGGGCTTTCAACCGTCACTTGATGCAACGACTGCAGATAGGCTTGCCGTCTTTTACGGTGAGTGTGTCGGATGTGCATGGGATACCGGCCCAGCAGGTTGAGGCAGCCGCGTTCGCCTGGCTCGCCCGCCAGACCATTAGCCGTCAGCCGGGCAATCTGGCCAGTGTGACGGGCGCTGCCGGGCCGCGGATTCTGGGTGCCATCTACCCCAGCTGAGCCGACCGGACACAAAAAAACCGCCTGACGGCGGTTTTTCTTTTGGTCGACGTCTTCAGGCTGAAAAGCTGGAACCGCAACCGCAGGTGCTGGTGGCGTTTGGGTTTTTGATCACGAACTGGGCGCCTTCCAAGTCATCCTTGTAGTCTATCTCGGCACCCACCAAATACTGGTAGCTCATGGCGTCAATCAGCAACGACACACCGTTTTTGGTCATGGTGGTGTCGTCTTCATTGGTGATTTCATCAAAGGTAAAACCGTACTGAAACCCCGAGCAGCCACCGCCCTGTACAAAAACGCGCAATTTAAGATCAGGATTGCCTTCTTCCGCAATCAGTTCCGCCACCTTGCTTGCCGCGCTGTCGGTGAAAACAAACGGGGCGGGCATCTCGGTCTGGCTAGCTTCAGCAACTGCACTCATGGGTAACTCCGTTTCAAAACTCAACTTCCAACTCAAGACCTGATACTACAGCAACTCTATCAACCACAAGGTCCATGTGTCTACGATATCCGCAAGAGTTGTGAGCACACACTCACAAACAGTTGCTCGGCTCTAAAAATTATTGGAAGCCAGCTTCAGCACTGGCTTGTCATCTGCGAGCTGGCTGGTCGGCCTGAGTTGACCTGAGATCATGGCGCCCTGGTGCATTTCAAGCGCCTTGTAGGACACATCGCCTTCAATGCTCGCCTTGGGTTGCAGTTCCAGCAACTCGGAAGCATGTACCGGGCCCATCACCCGACCGTTGATGATGACGTGGTCCGCATGGACTTTTCCCCGGACGCAGGCAGACTCACTGATCACCAGGATGCTGGAACTTCCCTCCTGCGCGCAGATGTCGCCGATGACCTCTCCGTCAATCCGTAGTCCGTCTGTGAACTTGACATTACCCTCGATGCAGGTGCCCGGTGCAATCAGGCTTTTGATCGGTGGCTGCTTTTTTTTGCTGAACATCGAAAGTTCCTGTGAGTGGGTTAATCACGGCTTCAATTTGAAGGTCTGCACCGAGCGGGTGGCACTCCCCTCCGTTATTTTAGCCGTTACGGTCTGCACGACAGCCTGAGGCGGCAACTCAAGCACCCCTTCGACGCGGCGGTATTGTTTGACCTGCAAGACCTGTGCCCCGCCCGGCAGATTAAGCGTCCAGGGTCTCCCGGCAAGCGTGCCGCTGACCAGCAAGTCGAGCTTGCCTTGGAAATCCGGGGTGTCCTTGACCGGCTGAATCACCAGCACCTGCCACTTCAACTGCGTGGGGCTCAGCAGTTCAGCCTGCAGACTACGAATGGAAACGCCATTTCCCCCACCCGCGGGAAGAAGCTTCTCAAAAAATCCCAAGTCATCGCGCAGAGACAGATTGTCTGACTCCAGCTTGCGGATCTGGATCATCATCTTTTCTTGCGCTGCTTTTTCCGCGGTGAGCAGGCTGCCCGAGGTATTGGCGATGGACTGGGCTTTGTCGCGCTCTACCCGCAGCACGCTGACTTCTTCTCTCAACAGCCTGAGTTC